>NZ_JBFAHW010000069.1:0-55138 GCF_040654355.1 Streptomyces sp. NPDC050704
CTCGGGGGGCGGGGGGGTGGGGGCCCCCCCCCCCCCACGGGATGGGACGGGTAGGGGCGGCGGGGGCGAAAAAAGGAGGCAGCCCGCCGACGGGGGAAGTTCGGCGGGCTGCCTGGTGCCACAGTGGTCTAGTGGACGGAGTGCTCGTCCAGAGGGAACGTTCCGCCGACGACATCGTCCGCGAAGGCCTTGGCCGCGTTGCCCATGACCTCCCGCAGATTGGCGTACTGCTTCACGAACCGCGGCATCTTGCCACTCGTGAGCCCGAGCATGTCGGTCCAGACGAGCACCTGCGCGTCGGTGTCGGGACCCGCGCCGATGCCGACCGTCGGAATGTGCAGCACCCGCGTGACCTCGGCGGCCAGCTCGGCCGGCACCAGCTCCAGCACGACCGCGAACGCCCCGGCGTCCTGGACGGCCTTGGCGTCCCGGAGAAGCTGCTGCGCGGCCTCCTCGCCGCGTCCCTGGACGCGATAGCCCATGGAGTTCACGGACTGGGGCGTCAGGCCGATGTGCGCCATGACAGGGATGCCGGACTCCACGAGGAGCTCGATCTGGCGGTGCGAGCGCTCGCCGCCCTCCAGCTTGACGGCGCCGACCCCCGCCTCCTTGACCAGCCGCGTCGCCGACCGCAGGGCCTGGACCGGACCCTCCTGGTACGACCCGAAGGGCAGGTCACCGACGATCAGGGCGCGGCTGGTGCCCCGTACGACCGCCGCCGAGAGCATGGTCATCTCGTCGAGCGTGACGGGCACGGTCGTCTCGTACCCCAGATGGCAGTTCCCCGCCGAGTCGCCCACGAGCATCACGGGAATCCCGGCCTCGTCGAAGACGGACGCGGTCATCGCGTCGTACGCGGTGAGCATGGGCCACTTCTCGCCGCGTTCCTTGGCGGTGGCGATGTCGCGGACGGTGATACGGCGTGTGCCCTTTCCTCCGTACAGCGCCCTACTGCTGCTGCTGTCGGTGGATGCGTGGGCAGCCGAAAGCTGCGTCATTGCAACGGCTCCTTCTGTCATCTCGAAGCGCCCTCACGGCGTCCCCGGATCACCTCCATGGTGGCACCTCGTGCCAGGAAACGGCTAGAGGGGCTTCCCGCCCGCGTAAGACCTCGGCAAAGGATTTTAGATACGAGACGGTCTCGTATCGAAAGTCGCTAGGCTCGTCGCTATGACAACTCCCGCCGTCCCCGCCGCCCGCATACCGGAAGCCGTACACCGGCGACGCTGGGCGATCCTCGGCGTCCTGATGCTGAGCCTGCTGATCGTCGTCCTCGACAACTCGATCCTGAACGTCGCGATCAAAACCATCTCGACCCCCGCCCCGACCGGCCTGGGAGCCACCCAGAGCGAGCTCGAATGGGCCATCAACTCCTACACCCTCGTCTTCGCGGGCCTGCTGTTCAGCGCCGGCCTCCTCGGCGACCGGCTCGGGCGCAAGAAGGTGCTGCTCGGCGGGCTCGTCGTCTTCGGCATCGGCTCGGCGCTCGCCGCGTCCTCCGGTTCGCCGGCCGAGCTCATCGCGTTCCGCGCGGTGATGGGCCTCGGCGCCGCCTTCGTGATGCCCGCCACGCTCGCGGTCCTGATGAACGTCTTCGAGCGCGACGAACAGCCGAAGGCCATCGGCATCTGGGCGGGCGGCGTCGGACTCGCCATCGCCATCGGACCGATCACCGGCGGAGTCCTCCTCGACCACTTCTGGTGGGGGTCCGTCTTCCTCATCAACGTGCCGATCGTCCTCGTCGCCGTCGCGCTGATGGTCTGGCTGGTCCCCGACTCCCGCGACCCGAAGCCCGGACGACTCGACCCGGTCGGCGTTCTGCTGTCCGTCGTCGGACTCGTGCTGCTCGTGTACGGGATCATCAAGGGCGGCCAGCTCGCCGACTTCACCGACCCGGGGGTACTGGCGACCATCGGTGCCGGCCTCGCCGTACTCGTCGGGTTCGTCGTCTTCGAGAAGCGCAGCAGCCATCCGTCCATCGACGTCACGTACTTCAAGAACAAGGTCTTCTCGGCCGCGATCGCCGCCATCGCGCTCGTCTTCTTCGCGCTGATGGGTGTGACCTTCTTCTCGGTCTTCTACACCCAGAGCGTGCGCGGCTACTCGCCCCTGCAGACCGGCCTGCTGATGCTGCCGCTGGCCGCCGCGCAGATGATCTTCGCGCCGCGCGCCCGGCTGCTCGTCGACCGCTTCGGCAACAAGGCCACGACCACGGGCGGCATGTTCATCATCGCCGCGACGCTGGCCGCGTTCGGCACGCTGGAGGCGGACACCCCGATCTGGATCCTGGAGGTCATCTTCTTCCTCATGGGCATCGGCATGGCGCACATCATGACGCCCACCAGCGTCGTGATCATGCAGGCCCTGCCCCGCGAGAAGGCCGGCTCCGCCTCCGCGCTCAGCAACACCTTCCGGCAGGTCGGCGGCGCCCTCGGCATCGCCGTACTCGGCTCGGTCCTCTCCGCCGCGTACCGCTCGGGCATCGAGGACAAGCTGCCCGCCGCCGCCCGGCACACCGCGGGCGAGTCCATCGAGTCGACGCTCGGCTACGCCGCGAAACTCGGCGCGAAGGGAGATGCCCTGGTCGGACCGGCCAACGACGCCTTTCTGCACGCGATGCACGTCACGGCCCTGTGCGGCGCCGGAGTCGCCCTCGTGGGCACGGTCGTCGTGGCCTTGTTCCTGCCCGGCCGCACCCCGGCCCCGGCGGAGAAGGCGGGCGAGGACGCGGAGTTGGTGGGCGTCGACCACTGAGTCGTACGCCGGAATCCGGCCCGCCCGAGCGGCGGTGATCGAACTCCTCGTGCACCAGGGAGAATCAGGAGAACCAAGGGAGCGAGCGCGTGGCGGAACGGAACGGACGAGCGGGACGAGCGGGACGAGCCGGATGAGAGAGCGGAGCCAGGACGTGGGTGTCGTGGAGCAGGACGCGGCCGGCGGCGGCGGACCCGTCAGGGGGCGCCCGCGCAGCGAGAGCGTGGAGCGCTCGATCGTCGAGGGCGTCATGAAGCTGCTGGAGGACGGCGTCCCGCTGGCGGACATCTCCATCGAGCGGGTGGCCCGCACCGCCGGTGTGGGCAAGGCCACCATCTACCGCCGCTGGAGCGGCCGGGAAGAGCTGTTCATCGACGTGCTGCGCACCGCCGAACCGCCCGACCCGGAGCTGCCCGGCACCTCGATGCGCGACGACCTGATCGTCCTGCTCGAATCGCTGCGCAGGCGCGGCCTGGCCAACCGCTCGTCGGCCATCCTGCACAACGTCTACGCCCAGATGAAGAGCAGCCCCAAGCTGTGGGAGGCGTACCACGCGGCCGTCATCGACCCTCGCCGCCGGAGGAGCCTCGACGTGCTGCGCCGCGGACAGGAGAACGGCGAGATCCGCGCGGACGTCGACGTCGAACTGGCCAACGACCTGTTCATGGGCCCCATGCTCGTACGTGCCGTGATCCGCCTGGACTCCGGACTCGACGAGGTACTGCCCGAACAGATCGTCGATACCGTCCTGCAGGGGCTCGGGCCCGCCGCCCCCCGCTGACCCGGGGACCGTCAACCCCTGTAGGGAATGTGCGCGTTTCGTCACAGAGCACCCTCGCCGACCGGCGACCGGAACTCCTGGCGCCGACTCGTTCGTCCTCGTGCCCGTACGGCCGTCATGGGACGGCGGGAACAAACGCGATCATCCCCTAGGGTCTTAGACGCGGGGACGAAGTGCACGGCAGTTGGTGAGGCGACGGTATGGCGCAGGCGTACATGACGGAGACGGGCAGCGGCGGCCAGGGGCCCGACCGCAGAGGATCCCGGCTTCGGCGCCTGTACGCGACCCTGCGCAACGACCGCGGTGTCTGGCGCCGCGGTATCGTCCTCGCCGCGCTCTCGATCGTGCTCGCCCTGGTGATGC
The DNA here is from genome assembly GCF_040654355.1 of Streptomyces sp. NPDC050704. Taxonomy (NCBI): domain Bacteria; kingdom Bacillati; phylum Actinomycetota; class Actinomycetes; order Kitasatosporales; family Streptomycetaceae; genus Streptomyces; species Streptomyces sp. NPDC050704. The sequence continues at coordinate 3,899 of NZ_JBFAHW010000069.1, forward strand.
TGCTGCACGCGCAGATCCCGAACGCCATCGGCAACCTCGGCAGCCTCACCGAGACGTTCCTGCCCTGGCTGGGCGTCTTCGTCCCGGTGCTGCTCGTCCTCGCGCTGGTCCGGAAGTCCGCGACCGCGCTGATCGCCGTGGTGCTGACCCTGAGCGTCTGGCTGAACCTCTTCGGCGGGCTGATCGGCGACAAGACCGGCAGCGGCGGCAACCTCACCATCGCCACCCACAACGTCAACGCCGACAACCCTGACCCGTCCGAAACGGCCCGCGACGTGGCGGCCTCCGGCGCTGACGTGGTGGCCCTGGAGGAGCTGACGGACGCGGCGGTCCCGGTGTACTCGAAGGCGCTGGAGCCGACCTACAAGTACCACTCCGTGCAGGGCACCGTCGGCCTGTGGAGCAAGTACCCGCTGAGCGGGGCCAGGCCGGTCGACATCAAGCTCGGCTGGACGCGCGCGATGCGGGCGACGGTCACCACGCCGGACGGGCAGCTCGCGGTGTACGTCGCCCACCTCCCCTCCGTGCGGGTGAAGATCGAGGCCGGGTTCACCGCGCGGCAGCGCGACAAGAGCGCCGGCGCGCTCGGCGAGGCCATCTCCGACGAGAAGCTGCCGCGGGTCGCGCTGCTCGGCGACCTGAACGGCACGATGAACGACCGCGCGCTCAACGCCGTCACCGCGCAGCTGCGTTCCACCCAGGGCGCGGTGGGCAGCGGCTTCGGGTTCAGCTGGCCCGCGTCGTTCCCGATGGCGCGCATCGACCAGATCCTGGTCAAGGGTGTCGAGCCGGTCACCTCGTGGACCCTCCCGGAAACCGGCAGCGACCATCTCCCGATCGCCGCCCGCGTGAAGCTTTCGGCAACCACCTCGTAACCGCTGGGAATACCGGGCCTGAGAGACTTTGTTCCGTACGTGAACTTAAACTGGTACGGAACTCTGCTCGCTCCCCCTGAAAGGCCCCTCCCTCATGCCCCTGGCCCTGCTCGCCCTCGCCGTGGGCGCCTTCGGCATCGGCACCACCGAGTTCGTGATGATGGGGCTGTTGCCCGACGTCGCGGACGACCTGCACATATCGATACCCGGCGCGGGCCATCTCGTTTCGGCGTACGCGCTGGGTGTGGTGATCGGCGCTCCGCTGCTCGCGGCGGTCACGGCCCGGATCTCTCGCCGCAAGGTGCTGATCGGGCTGATGGTCCTGTTCGTGGCGGGCAACGCGCTTTCGGCCTTCGCGCCCGACTACCACTGGCTGCTCGCCGCCCGCTTCCTGAGCGGTCTGCCGCACGGCGCCTTCTTCGGTGTCGGCGCGGTCGTCGCCACCGGCCTCGTCGCGCCCGAGCGCAAGGCCCGCGCGGTCTCGCTGATGTTCCTCGGCCTGACCGTCGCCAACATCGCGGGTGTGCCCGTCGCGACCCTCATGGGCCAGAACCTGGGCTGGCGGTCGACCTTCCTGGGCGTCAGCGTGATCGGTCTGGCGGCCATCGTGTCCCTGGCGCTGCTGCTGCCGCACGATGGTGCGCACGCGCCTGCGGCCGGTCTGCGGGGTGAGCTGGCCGCGCTCCGGTCGCTGCCCGTCTGGCTGGCGCTCGGTACGACGGTCGCGGGATTCGGTGCGCTGTTCTCGGCGTACAGCTACATCACGCCGATGCTGACGGACTCCGCCGGGTACGCGGACTCCAGTGTGACGCTGTTGCTGGCGCTGTTCGGTGTGGGGGCGACGATCGGGAACCTGCTCGGTGGGCGGCTGGCCGATCGGTCGATGCGGCGGACGCTGTTCGGTGGGCTGATCTCTCTGGCCGTCGTTCTGGCCCTGTTCCCGGTGTTGATGACGACGGCGTGGAGTGCGGCGGTGGCGGTGGTGCTGCTCGGTACGGCGGCGTTCGTCACCAGCTCGCCGCTGCTGCTGATGGTCATGGAGAAGGCGTCCTCGGCGCCGTCGCTGGCCTCGTCCGCGAACCAGGCCGCGTTCAATTTGGCGAACGCGGGTGGGGCGTGGATTGGGGGGCTGGCTTTGGCGGCGGGGTTCAGTGTGACGTCGCCTGCGGTGGTGGGGGCGGGGCTTGCTGTTCTGGGGCTGGGGGTGGCTGCGGTCGCGTATGTGGTGGATCGGCGTCGGGTGTTGACGTCCACGGGGGCTGGGCGTGTGGTGGCCTCGCATGTGCCGCGGGTTGTGGGGGAGTCTGTTCGGCGCTGATCGGCTCCGCCGGTTGGGTGGTTGTTTGTCTGCGGGTGTGTTGTGGCTGGTCGCGCAGTTCCTCGCGCCCCTGGGTGTGTGGGTGGGGCGGTGCCGCGACGGGGTATCCGATCGCCGCTCTGGGATATCCAGTCATGGCATGTTGCCGCGGCGATCGGACACCCCGACACGACCCCTCACGCCGGAAGGCCGAGTGCGGGCGGGTGGGGCCTGCGGTGCAGACCCCAACCCCGCCTCACGGCCGTTGGCCGTTGTCTTTTGTCTTTTAGGGGCGCGGGGAACTGCGCACCCAGCCCCCACCGGCCCGCAGTGATCACACCGCCCCAAGGCCCCCGGTCTTTTGTCTTTTCAGGGGCGCGGGGAACTGCGCGACCAGCCACGGCCGGCCCGCACCCTACGAACCGACCCGAGGCACCCCAGCTCTTTTAGGGGCGCGGGGAACTGCGCAACTGGCTCCAGAACAATCGCCCAACCGCCGGAGGTCAACCGGTTTCGCGCCAGCGGCTGGTGATCGGGAGCCGGCGGTCCTTGCCGAATCCCTTGGCCGAGATCTTGGTGCCCGGCGGGTACTGACGGCGCTTGTACTCCGCCGTGTCGACCATGCGCAGCGTCTTCGTGACCACCGCATGGTCGAACCCGGCGCCCACAATCGCATCGGCCCCCGTGTCCCGGTCCACATACAGCTCCAGAATCGCGTCAAGGACGGGATAGTCCGGCAGGGAGTCGGTGTCGACCTGGCCGGGCCGCAGCTCGGCGCTCGGCGGCTTGGTGATGGAGTTCTCGGGAATCGGCGGGGTCTGACCGCGCTCGGCCGCCGCCCGGTTCCGCCACTCGGCGAGCCGGAAGATCGAGGTCTTGTACACGTCCTTGATCGGCCCGTACGCACCCACCGAGTCGCCGTACAGCGTCGAATACCCCACCGCCAGCTCGGACTTGTTGCCCGGCGCCAGCACGATGTGCCCCTCCTGGTTGGAGATGGCCATCAGCATGGTCCCGCGCAGCCGCGACTGGAGGTTCTCCTCGGCCAGGCCGGTGAGTCCCAGCGATCCCATGTACGCGTCGAACATCGGCTCGATCGGTACGGTCCGGAAGTTGAGCCCGGTGCGGCGGGCCAGTTCGGCCGCGTCGCCCCTGGAGTGGTCCGAGGAGTACTTGGACGGCATCGAGACGCCGTACACGTGCTGCGCGCCCAGCGCGTCGCAGGCGATCGCGGCGACGAGCGCGGAGTCGATACCGCCGGAGAGCCCGATGAGGACGGAACTGAACCCGTTCTTCGCCACGTACGCCCGCAGCCCCACCACGAGCGCCGAGTAGACCTCCTCGTCGTCGTCGAGCCGCTCGGCGTATCCGCCGGAGAGCTCCGCCTCGTACGCGGGCAGCGGCTCCTCGGAGATGACGAGGTGGTCGATGCGCAGCCCGTCGTCCACGACCCCGGAGGGCGGCTCGACGGCGGCGGCGGGCAGATCGAGGTCGAGGACGACGCAGCCTTCGGAGAACTGCGGTGCCCGCGAGACGACTTCGCCGTCCCGGTCGACCACGATCGAGTCCCCGTCGAAGACGAGCTCGTCCTGCCCGCCGATCATGGCGAGGTACGCGGTCGTGCACCCGGCCTCCTGCGCACGCTTGCGCACCAGCTCCAGCCGGGTGTCGTCCTTGTCGCGCTCGTACGGCGAGGCGTTGATGGAGACCAGCAGCCCGGCCCCGGCGGTACGGGTCGCCGGGACACGGCCGCCGTCCTGCCAGAGGTCCTCGCAGATGGCCAGGGCGACGTCCACGCCGTGCACCCGGACCATCGGGAGAGTGTCGCCGGGCACGAAGTAGCGGAACTCGTCGAACACGCCGTAGTTCGGCAGGTGGTGCTTGGCGAAGGTGAGCGCCACCCGGCCGTCGTGCAGTACAGCGGCGGCGTTGCGCGGAGCGCCGGGAGGCTGACCGTATTTCGGCTGGGCCACCTCGGAACGGTCGAGGTAGCCGACGATCACCGGCAGCTCTCCGTAGCCCTCGTCGGCGAGGCGCGCGGCGAGATCCCGCAGGGCCGTGCGGGACGCCTCCACGAAGGACGACCGCAGAGCCAGGTCCTCGACGGGATACCCGGTCAGCACCATCTCCGGGAACGCCACCAGATGCGCTCCCTGCTCGGCGGAGTGCCGGGTCCAGCGGACGATCGCCTCGGCGTTCCCGGCGAGATCGCCGACGGTCGAGTCGATCTGATTCAGGGCGAGGCGTAGTTGAGGCACGGGGCTCAGTGTAATCGTCAGAGCGACGCGATGGGGTGGTGAGGGGGTGTGGGGCGCCCCACCATGTGGGGCACCCCGGCCCACGTGGTGGGACACCCCGCCCCACGTGGTGATGCGGGGTGCTCCACATGGTGGTGCGGGGCGCCTCACGTGGTGGGCGCCCCCCCCCGTGGTGGGTGCAGGGCACCCCTGGCGGCTTGAAGCCGACGTGCCGGGCTCGACCTCCGGATGTGCCGGGCTCAGCCTCCGGAGGCCGAGCCCAGTCTCCGGATGCGTTGGCCTGGCCCCCGGACGGGCCGGGTCCGGTGGCCCGACACAGGCCCGCCTCGGGCCCGCCACAGGCCTCAGCTCCGGTAGCCGAGCACGGTCATCATCCCCGCCTCCGAGTGGTAGACGTTGTGGCAGTGGATCATCCACAGTCCTGGGTTGTCGGCGTCGAAGTCCACCGTGAGCGTGCCGTTCGGGAGGACGACCGCCGTGTCCTTGCGGGGGCCGTCCACCACGTTGGCCAGCTGGAAGGTGTGGCCGTGCAGGTGGACCGGATGCCACATCGACGTGGAGTTGGCGAAGATCAGCCGCACCCGCTCGCCGGCCCGCACGGGGTGGCGCTGTGAGGCGGTGTAGGGCTTCTTGTCGAAGGCCCAGTCGTACTTCGCCATCCCGCCGGTCAGTTGGAGCCTGACCGTCCTGTCCGGTTTGCGGGACGGCAGCCGGACGGACTCGGCGGCCTTCAGTTTGTCCGCCGTCAGCACCTGGCCGTCCAGTTCCCTGGGTCGTATCGACGCGGTGGGCGCCGCCCCGCTCCCCGTACGCAGCAAGGCGAGTGCTGATTCCTTCTTGCCCTCGGCCACCGCCGTCAGCGGGAAGACGCCGTCCTTGACGGTGACCAGCACGTCGTACCGCTCGCCCATGCCGAGCAGCAGCGCGTCCGCCTTCGCGTGCTCCACCGGGAAGCCGTCCGTGTGCGTCACCGTCATCTCGTGCCCGCCGAGGGCCACCCGGAAGGCAGTGTCACCGCCCGCGTTGATCAACCGGATGCGGACGCGGTCCCCGGGCCGGGCCCGGAAGACCGAAGGCGCCTTCGCCGTACGCCCGTTGACCAGGTAGTGCGGATAGGCGACATCCCCCGCGTCTCCGCCGAGCAGGTCACTCGTCGCGCCCATCATCATTCGGGAGGGACTGGAGGGGCGAGAGGGGCGAGAGGGATTGGAGAGGCCGGATGTCTGCGGAGATGGGGACTCCTTCATCTGCATCGACATGTTGGACATGTCATGGCCGGAGTCGCCGCTGTCATCGGTGTTCCCGCCTCCGTCGCCCATGTCCATGCCGCTGCCCATGCCCCCGGACAGCTCCTTCAGGACCCCGTCCGGGGTCGAGCCGTCCACGCCGTCGACCCAGTCGTCGAGCACGATGACCCACTCCTTGTCGTAGGACAGGGGCTCCTTGGGGTCCTCCACGATCAGTGGCGCGTACAACCCGCGGTCCTGCTGCGTACCGGAGTGCGGATGGAACCAGTACGTCCCCGCGTGCGGCACCGTGAAGCGGTACGTGAACTCGGCGCCAGGCTTGACCGGGCGCTGGGTGAGGCCGGGGACGCCGTCCATGTCGTTGCGCAGCGCGAGGCCGTGCCAGTGCAGGGACGTGGCCTGGGGGAGGTGGTTGGCGAGTGTGAGGTCGAGCGTGTCCCCCGCGGTGACGCGGACCTCCTTGCCGGGCAGGTCGTCGCCGTACGCCCACGACCTGACCGTACGGCCGCCGAGGTCGAGCGAGGCCGCGGCGGCGGTGAGCCGCACGGTCCGGACCGGGCCGGAGCCGCGCTTCTTCTCGGTGGCGGCGACCTGCTCGCCCGCCGGGTCGACGTAACCCGCGGGGGCGCTTCCCCGCGAACCGCCCCCGTCTCCGGTCCCGTTCCCATCCTCTGAACCACCCGAACTCGATCCGGAGCAGGCGGCCAGAACTCCCGCCCCGGCGGCGGCGATCGATGCACCGAGCACGGTGCGGCGCGTGTGAATACGCATGACTGAGTAACACCTCGTCGTCAAGTGGTGCGTGTGTGCGGCTGGACGCGTCTGCTGCTTCTGGTACACCGCTCGGGGCCCGGAGGTTCCCACCTCCGCGCGAGCAGTTCGAAGCAGCCGGGGCGCGGGCCTAGATCCGCAGCACCGACAGGCGGGCGAGGAGAGTCCCGGGGGGTGGGGGATCGGGCCGCAGGGCGCGGGCCGGCCGGGCGTCCGAAGGCGCTGCGCCGGGCGACGACGGGCGCCTGAACGCCACGGCCACCAGCACGAGGAACGTGAACGTCCCGAGGACGGCGAGGCACACGGCAGACAGGTCCATGCCGCTCATCGGCGTCTGCCCGGCGGCCGACACGAGGGTCGTCTGCGCTGGGTCGGCCGCCGACGCCCGCTCGGATGAGTGGGTCGAAGACATTGCATGCGCGGATGTCACCCGGTGCTCCGAAGCCGCCATCGACCCGTGCCCCGGCCCCTGTCCGTGCCCCGCCCCGTGTCCCGACGGATGCCCCAACGTATGCATCGCCACGATCCCGAGGAGCAGCGCGGCGAACAGCATCAGCTGTCCGTACACCTGCTTCCTCGGTTTCGTCATGCCGGACACCTTACCCCCACGGGGTATGGGGGGTGTGAGGGGACATGCGAACGCCCGCCCCTCGACGCGAAGTCGAGGGGCGGGCGCAACGAGCCCGGGCCGAGGTAGTGCCCCGGTGTCAGGGCGTCAAGGTGCCAGGGTGTCAGGACGTCAGCGACGGTACGAGTTCACGTAACCGGGTGCGGGTGAACCCACCCCGGTGACGTCGTCGTATCCGCGGACGGCCTTCAGGGAGCGGTCCTTGCCGAGGCTGCGGACCGAGGTCGCCAGGCCTCCCGACGCGTCGAAGGTGTTGACGAAGTCGACCCGCGCCACCGCCAGGTCGGCTCCCGTCGGACGGTCCGTGACGTCGTGGTAGAGCTTCGTGCCGTACCGGCCGTAGATCGCCGGGTTGGCGAAGCCGATCGGCCGGCCGCCGCGCTGCTGCTGGGCGAGCGCCTGGATGCCCGCGATCACCGGCGAGGCGAGCGAGGTGCCGCCGATGCGGTACTCGTCGTACTTCTGCGTTCCGTCCGGGAAGGTCTGCGACTGCCCGACCAGGAACCCGGTGTTGGGATCGGCGATCGCGGAGATGTCCGGCAGGGTCCGCATCGGGGCCGAGCCGTTCGCCCGGGCGAGCGACGAAGGCACCACACCCTGCTGGTAGAAGGGCTGCCGCACCGTCTTGCTGGTGCCGCCGCCCGCGCCCGAGGTGTACGCGCCCGGGAAGTCCGTCCAGCTCTTGCCGTCGTCCGACAGCGTGGACTTCAGCGTGCCCCAGCCGGTCTCCCACTGGTACGTGTCGCCCTTGCCGACGGCCAGCGAGGTGCCGCCGACCGCCGTCACCCACGCCGAATTGGCCGGGGTGTCGACCTGCTTGGTCCCAGTGGCGGCCGCGAAGTCGCCGTCGTCACCGGTGGAGAAGTAGAAGCCGATGCCCTCGATCGCGCCCAGCTGGAAGACCTGGTCGTAGGCGGCCGCGAGGTCCGGCGTCTCGTTGGCCTCGATGTCGCCCCACGAGTTGGAGACGATGTCGGCCAGGCGCCCGTCGACGATCTTGCCGAGCGAGTCGATCAGATCGTCGTCATGGCAGGACGCGGCGCCCACGTAGACGATGTCCGAGGCGGGTGCGACCGCGTGCACGGCCTCGACGTCGAGGGTCTCCTCGCCGTACCAGCCCGGGGCCTTGCACTCCTTGGTGTTCGTGTACCCGCTCGGCAGCACCTGCTTCAACTGCCCATCCGCATACGCCGCGTCACCGTGCTTCGCCGCGTACGTGGCCGCGTCCGACGCGATCGTCGGCGAGGCGTACGCGTCCGTGATCGCCACGGTCACGCCCTTTCCGGTCGCCCGGCCCGCTCCGTACGCGGCGCGCAGCTGCTTGCCGGTGTAGCCCTTCACGGCGTACGGGATCTTCGTGCCGTACGCGTCCGGCAGCGTCGTCGCCGTGTTGGAGCCGTAGTACGAGGAGAACGGCCCGGCGTTGTGGAACACGGCGTCCGGCGGTGGCAGCGTGTCGGTGTGGTTCGCCTTGTGCGGGGCGTTGTCCAGGCCGGTGACGGTGAGGACGGCGCCGTTGAGGTCCGCCGGGGCCGAGGCCGCCGCCGCGGGCGCCCGGTAAGTCTTCCCGCCCTTGGCGTAGTTGTGCAGCTGGGTGCCGAACGCCTTCTCGGTGTCGGCCACTTCACCGGTCACCGAGATGTAGTGCCGGGTCGTACCCGTGACGCTCAGGCCCGCCGCCTTCAACCAGGCGGTCACCTCGGCCACTTGGGCCTTGGTCGCCCCGAAGCGGGCCTGCGCCCGGCGCGCGCTCAGGTACTTCCCGTACGAGGCCGACGACGGGTCGGAGACGGCCTTGGCGTAGGCGCTCAGGCCCGCCGCGTCCCGGCCGGCGAGATAGACCCGGGCCGAGACCCGGGAGGCGTTCGCGGTGGCTCCCTTGTCGGCCTTGGCGGTGGCCCACAGGGGCTTGGTGCCCTGGAGCCTGTCACGGCCGCCCTGGTCGGAGGCGTGGGCCGCGGGTATGCCCAGGACCAGCGCGCCGGCGAGCAGAGGCAGTGTCGCCGCCATGCTCACACCGGCGCGGACCGCGGCACGGTTGGATCTCATGTGGAACCCCCAAGTGGATCTCCGGATGGGGGTCACTCTTGCGATCAACCGTTCATGCCAGGGGAATGGCGGGGGCATAGCTGGGCCAAGAAGCCCCCAAGGAACGGCATGTGCAAGGAGTTTGGGATGCCATGCCCGACATAAGGCCGGGCGGCCGCCTCACTGCGGAGGCTTCGCGCCGCGCTCCTTGAGCAGGTCGGTGATCAGCTTCATCTCCGACTCCTGGGCCCGGACCATGCCCTGCGCGAGCCGCTTCTCCACGCCGACCTCGCACTTCCGCACGCACCCCCCGGCCATGTGCACGCCGCCCACGTGATGCGTGTACATCAGCTGGAGGTAGCGGATCTCGGCGGCCTTGCCGCTCGCCTCGCCCAGCGACTTCATCTCGGCGTTCGTCGCCATCCCCGGCATCAGCGCGCCGTCCTCGCCGGACGCCATGTCGCCCATGCCCATCCAGGCCATGGGTTCCTCGGCCGACACCTTCGGCAGCTCCCACAGGTCCAGCCAGCCGAGCATCATGCCGCGCTGGTTGGCCTGCGTCTGCGCGATGTCGTACGCGAGGCGGCGTACCGCCTCGTCCTTGGTGCGGTCGCGCACGATGTACGACATCTCGACGGCCTGCTGGTGGTGCACCGCCATGTCACGTGCGAAGCCCGCGTCCGCGGAGTCCGCCGACGGGGCCTTCAGACCGGAGCCGTCGCCGTCGGCGACCGCGTACGTGATCGCCCCGGCCGCCACCAGTACGGTCGCGGCCGCCCCGGTGATCCAGCCGGTGACCTTCATCCGCCGCACCGCGGACGTCACTTGGAGAGCCCGTTGGTGCAGGCGGCGCCCGGCTCGGGCGTCTGCTTGCCCTGCACGAACTCCGAGAAGAACTTGTCGACGTTCGGGTCGCTCGCGCCCGTCACCGTGCGCTGCTTGCCCCAGGCGCTGAGCATGATCGGGTCCTGCTGGTCCTCGACCGGGCTCATCAGCGAGTACGGGGTCTTCTTGACCTTCTCCGCGAGCGCCTTCACGTCCGCGTCCGACGCCTTGCTGTTGTACGTCACCCAGACCGCGCCGTGCTCCAGCGAGTGCACGGCGTTCACGTTCTTGATCGCCTCGGTGTAGACGTCGCCGTTGCAGTTCATCCACACCTGGTTGTGGTCACCGCCGACCGGGGGCTCCATCGGGTACTTCACGTCCTTGGAGACGTGGGTCTGCGAGAGCTTTCCGCTCCACGTCTTCACGCCGTCCTTGCCCGTGACGAACTTCCCCGAGGTCGACTTCGAGTCGCTCGACGCGCTGTCCTTGTCGGACTGCGAGTTGATCAGGTACGCACCGCCGGCGACGAGCCCGGCGACGACGACCACGCTGGCGGTGATCGTGAGGATCCGGCCGCGGCGCTCGCGGGACTGCTCGGCGCGCCGCATCTCCTCTATGCGCGCCTTGCGCGACTTGGTGTCTGTCTTCTTGGCGGAACCCATGGGGTGGTCCTTCTGGGGGAAAGGGGCAGTCGGGACAACTGATCGTAGTGGGGGAGGAGGGGGTACCGGCAGGGAGGCCACAGGAATGGCCGAATGGTCGGGGATGCTCGGGGCTTCCGACGGCTCGCGCCGGGGCCTCCAACGGCATGCTCAGGTCCCGCGACGATAATTTGAACCGTGGATGCGCATTATTTACGCTGCTGGTATGCGGCTGTTGCGATCCACCGACCTGGCCCTCCGCGTCCTGATGCGGCTCTCCGTCGCGGGCGGGACGACCCCCACGACGCGCGAGGTGGCGGCCGGTATGGAGGTGCCGTACACGCACGCCGCGAAGGTCGTCGCCGAACTCCAGCACCTCGGCCTCCTGGCGGCCCGGCGCGGCCGGGGCGGCGGGCTCACGTTCACCGAGAAGGGCCGTACGGCCTCGGTCGGCGCCGTCGTGCGGACCTTCGAGGGAGACGGTGACGTCGTCGACTGCGAGGGCTCCACACCCTGCCCCCTGAACTCCGGCTGCCGGCTGCGCGGCGCGCTGCGCCGGGCCCAGGAGGCCTTCTACGCCTCCCTGGACCCGCTGACCGTGGCGGACATGGTCGCCGCGCCCACCGGGCCGCTGCTGCTGGGCATTTCCAAGCCCTGACAGGTACTGACCGTGAGGCCTCCGGGCGTCAGCCGTGGGCCAGCCAGAGGTCGGGGCCGAACACCTCGTAGTGGATGTCGGCGGGCGCCACGCCCTTCTCGATCAGCTGTCCGCGGACCGCCCGCATGAAGGGCAGCGGGCCGCACAGGTACGCGCGCGTGCCCGACGCGATCGCCACTCCGGAGAGGTCGACCAGGCCGGTGCGGTCGGCCGGGTGGCCCGGTTCCGGCCGCTCGTACCAGAAGTGGGCCGCCGCGTCCGGAAGCTTCTCGGTGTACGCCTCGTGCTCGGCGCGCAGGGCGTGCTCGGCGGGGGAGCGGTCGGCGTGCACGACGGTGACCGGGGCGCGGTGTCCGGTGATCGCGAGCTGCTCCAGCATGGCGATCATCGGGGTCACGCCGATACCGGCGGAGGCGAGGAGCACGGGAGTGCCCGTAAGGCCCCCGCCGACACCGTCACCGCCCCCGGCGCCGCTGTCGAGGACGAGATCGCCGTACGGGGCCGACAGCTCCAGCCGGCTGCCGACCTCCACGCGCGCGTGGAGGTGGTTGGAGACCTCGCCGTCAGGTGTCGCACTACCGTCGCCGTCGCCGTCGCCGTCACCGCGCACCCGCTTCACGCCGATCCGCCGCAGGTCCGAGCCGGGCGCGCCGACGAGGCTGTACTGGCGTATCTGCCGGGCCCCGTCGGGCAGCTCGACGCGTACGGAGACGTACTGGCCGGGCTTGAAGTCCGGCGCGGGGGAACCGTCGGCGGGGCGCAGCCGGAAGGTGGCCACGTCCGCGGTCTCCTCGACGCGCTCGACGACCTCCCAGGGGCGCCAGCCTCCGCGGCCGCTCTCGCTCGCCGCGTACAGCCGCTTCTCGATGGCGACGAGGGCGTTCGCCATCAGCCAGTAGACCTCGTCCCAGGCGGCCGCGACCTCGGGGGTGACCGCCTCGCCGAGCACGTCGGCGATCGCCGCGAAGAGGTGCTCGTGGACGGTCTCGTACTGCTCCGGGGCGATGCCCAGGGAGGCGTGCTTGTGCGCGATGCGGTTCAGCATCACGTCGGGCCGTTCGTCCGGGTGCCGTACGAGATGGGTGGCGAAGGCGGCGATGGAGCCGGCCAGGGCCTGGCGCTGGGTGCCGGCGGCCTGGTTGCCGCGGTTGAAGAGGTCGCGCAGCAGCTCCGGGTGGGCCTCGAACAGCCCCTCGTAGAAGCGTTCGCTGATCTCCCCGATGGCCGCGCCGACGGCGGGGAGGGTGGCGCGGACGGTGGCGGCGGACTGCTCGGACAGCATCGGAACTCCTCGGGCTCGGATGTGCCGCACGGTAGTAAAACTTGCATCTAAGATGCAAATTAAGCGGAGTGAGCAGAGAGACCGGTGGTCGGCCATTACATGTGCGGCGCTCAGCAGGCAAGATGGGCGTCAGAGCGGTACACCTGCCGTACGTGAGGCGTTCAGACCGAGGTCGGTCGACCGACCGAGGCCCGCAATGCGCATGAAATGCTGTTGTGGTGGGATGCTCAGGTGCCCGACCGCCTCCCGTGGGACGGGAGCAGGCGGCCTGACCAGCAAGGATTGGGTGGAAGCGGAAGATGGACAAGCAGCAGGAGTTCGTGCTCCGTACGTTGGAGGAGCGCGACATCCGGTTCGTACGCCTGTGGTTCACGGACGTGCTGGGCTTCCTCAAGTCCGTGGCCGTGGCCCCGGCCGAGCTGGAGCAGGCGTTCGACGAAGGCATCGGCTTCGACGGATCGGCCATTGAGGGCTTCGCCCGCGTGTACGAGTCCGACATGATCGCCAAGCCGGACCCGTCGACCTTCCAGGTCCTCCCCTGGCGCGCGGAGGCCCCTGGCACGGCCCGTATGTTCTGCGACATCCTCATGCCGGACGGTTCGCCGTCCTTCGCGGACCCGCGGTACGTACTGAAGCGTGCCCTCGCCAAGACCTCCGACCTCGGGTTCACGTTCTACACCCACCCGGAGATCGAGTTCTTCCTGCTGAAGGACAAGCCGGTCGACGGCACGCGCCCGACCCCGGCCGACAACTCCGGCTACTTCGACCACACCCCGCAGAACGTCGGCATGGACTTCCGCCGCCAGGCGATCACCATGCTGGAGTCGATGGGCATCTCGGTCGAGTTCTCGCACCACGAGGGCGCGCCGGGCCAGCAGGAGATCGACCTGCGCTACGCGGACGCGCTCTCCACGGCGGACAACATCATGACGTTCCGCCTGGTCATGAAGCAGGTGGCGCTGGAGCAGGGCGTCCAGGCGACCTTCATGCCGAAGCCGTTCTCCGAGCACCCGGGCAGCGGCATGCACACGCACCTGTCCCTCTTCGAGGGCGACCGCAACGCCTTCTACGAGTCGGGCTCCGAGTACCAGCTCTCCAAGGTCGGCCGCTCCTTCATCGCGGGCCTGCTGAAGCACGCCGCCGAGATCGCGGCCGTCACCAACCAGTGGGTCAACTCCTACAAGCGCATCTGGGGCGGCTCCGAGCGCACCGCGGGCGCCGGTGGCGAGGCTCCCTCGTACATCTGCTGGGGCCACAACAACCGCTCGGCCCTGGTCCGCGTCCCGATGTACAAGCCCGGCAAGACCGGCTCGGCCCGGGTGGAGGTCCGCTCCATCGACTCGGGCGCGAACCCGTACCTGGCGTACGCCATGCTCCTCGCCGCCGGCCTCAAGGGCATCGAGGAGGGCTACGAGCTCCCGCCGGGCGCCGACGACGACGTCTGGGCCCTCTCCGACGCCGAACGCCGCGCGATGGGCATCGAGCCCCTCCCCCAGAACCTGGGCGAGGCCCTCACGCTCATGGAGCGCAGCGAACTGGTCGCCGAGACGCTCGGCGAGCATGTCTTCGACTTCTTCCTCCGCAACAAGCGGCAGGAGTGGGAGGAGTACCGCAGCGAGGTTACGGCTTTTGAGCTGCGGAAGAATCTGCCGGTGTTGTAGGGCGGGTCAGGTGGGCTGTCCCGCTGGAACGGCACGTAGGTAGGGCCGACGGTTGCGAACCGTTGGCCCTACGGCGTTTCACCGGCCGGAAGTCTGCTTCCAGCCAGGTTTCAGCACCGGGCGCGACGTCTTCAGACGCGACTGAGGTGCTCCAGCGCATCGTCCAGGAGCGGACTGTCGGGGTCATCCCAGACCAGGCAGCCCCACACCAGACCGGGCACATCTGGGCCCATGGCATCGGCCGGCCCTTCGGTGAGCGTGCGGTGCACAGCTTCGAGATAGGCGGCGATCGAGGGATAGCCGGGCTTGTCGCAGGCCAGGTTGTCCGGCAGCGACCAGTAGCCGACGCCGTCCGCGCCCACGTAGTGCCCGGACTCGGGGCCTGTTTCGTCGCCGGTCAGCCACGGAACCACCGCGGCGCCCCACCTGTCGCTGCGGCCGGTCTCGGGCAGCCGCGGCCTGAGCGCATCCGCCGGGCCGAGCAGAATCCCGCCAGGCAGGAACGCCCCCGAGCCGACCTCGCCCGCCTCCCCGTTGGCCTCGATGTACTGGTGCTCCACACCGCCGCACAGCCGCCACAGCGCGGCCAGCTCCGACGGCAGGGCGAACCCGAGGTGCTGCCTCAGCGCCGCGTCCGCGTTCGCTATCCCTGTCTCCGGCGCGGGGGGCAGCAGTGAGGCGTACGAGGTGGGCGCGTGCTGCTTCAGCCAGGCCACGACGCGGCCCCACGCCGCCTCGACCTGTGCCGCCCGGCCTTCTGCATCCAGTTGACCGCTCATCCCGCCAACCTATGGTGTCCATGCGGCCCGCCTCCGCATCAGACACGGAGTGCAGGCCGGTCGAACACCGGACAGAACCTGGACAGTTACGCCGGGTCCCGGCGTCATCACTGTTCAGCAACTTGGCGAAGCCGCACTTGTGCAGGCAAGGCGCATGGCTCAACTTGGCTGGTGCTCCGAAGCACCCTATGAGACTTGATGCACCCGCGAGGCGTATGCGCGACCTCCAGCGGCAGGCTCCAAGGCTGGCCGCGTCGGACGGCGTCTGCTCCCTCGCGGCACAGGGCGGTCACCAACTTGTGGAAGCAGCGCGGGTTCAGCCCGGCGAACGGCGCTGTCCAGGACGGTTCCGACGCCTGATCACACCAGCCATGCGGCAGATCATTTCAGTTGCCGATATTCCTCCCCGCAGCTGATCATGGGTGCCAAGCAAGCAAGGAGGACCGGCCGGATGGGGCTCATGCTCTGCCCTGCGGACGACGAAGTGACGAGCCCGGATATCGCGTGGTCGCACTACGGGTTCAACCTGTTCAGGGAGTGGCTGGCCCAAACCGAGGGATTCGCCCTCCCCGAGATGGTCGGCTTCGGGGGAAACCGTCCGTGGAGCAGCGTCACCACCACGCTGGCACCGCTACTCGACCATCCAGATGACGACGGCGACCTGGCCCCCGCTCAATGCGCGGCCATGCTGCCCCGGCTAGAAGCAATACTCGACGAGCGGTCACACGCGGCCGACGATCCCATTCTCCAACGACGCATCGATGACACCTGCCAGCTGATCGACGTCATGAAGTACTGCGTGGACAAGGACATCCGGCTTGACTTCTGCTGACCACGGGATCACCGAGCTGCCCCCACCAGGGACGATTCAACAGTTACGGGACGTTCCTTAGACCGCTATGACATGGAAATCAACGATCCGTTCGGCAATCGCGCGCGCCCGCTCCAGGCTCGTGGGTGGGGATCCAGCGATCCGAACGCGGCCGTGCAAGTGGTGCGAGGTTCCGGTGCGGCAGCCGAGGAGCCGGTGGCGGAGGCGGAGTTTCTGCAGCAAGCGCCATCGTCGTAGGAACCGTGTCCTGTCGGCGGTGATGAAAGCTCTGGACAACCTGTGACCGTTCAGGCGGGCGTGCACGGCAGGTCGAGATCCTGGGTCGGCTCCCTGAGTTGAAGCACGCCTGGTACGCCGAGGAGGCCAAAGCCGGGGCGCTGGACGAGCGGAAGTTCGGGGACGGGTGGGCGCGTGAATACGTCACCGACGACGTGCGGACCGAGACGCCGGTGGGGAGCGCGGAGGGCGCCGATGTCGAGCGGCTCACCGAGGAGGCGTTGCTGCGGTATGAGCGTACGCAGCACATCGCGTCCGATGTTGATCGTCGACGTCGACGATCACATCGGCTCGGGGCGGGCCTCCGCCACCTGGAACGCCCTCATGACGCACGTGCACCACGAATCCACGCTGCGGGCGCTCGGTGAGGGCGCCGCGCCGCTGTTCACCGTGGGCGGCCGCTACGAGGCGGACCTGAGTCGCACGGCCGACGGGTGGCGGATCAGCCGGGTGTCGGTGCGTGTGATCTGGACCGCCGGGCAGCCGCCCCTCGGCGTCAGTGGATGAGTAGGTGGAGGTGGATGAGTAGGTCGAGTGGGCCGGTTACTGCTGTGACAGGTCCGTCAGTAGCTTGTGCAGGGGGTTGGTGGCGCGCTGGCGGTACTCCTGGATCGCCCAGCCGTTGCCGTCCGGGTCCTTGAAGTACATGAACGTGGCTCCGTCGTCGGGCGTGTACTGCTGGGGCTCGGACACCTCCAAGCCGCGGTCGACCAGCTCGGCGTGGGCCGCCTTGATGTCGGCGACGCACAGCTGGAGGCCCTGGTACGAGCCCGGTGCCGGCTTCGGTCCGTCCATCGTGTCCCAGAGGGTGTCGCCGAGGGCGACGGAACAGCCGGAGCCCGGCGGCGTCAGCTGGACTATGCGCATGCCCGGCATGACCTCCTGGTCGATGTCGACATGGAAGCCGACCTTGTCCCGGTAGAAGTCCCGGGCCCGGTCGATGTCGCTGACCGGAAGTGGGATCACTTCGAGCGTGTATTCCATTTCTGTCTGTCCTCCGTGTCGTCCCGACGGGAGCGTCAGTTGAACCGCCAGCGCGTCTGGCTGAACGGCTCCCCCTTACCGAAGCCGAAAACGGTCCCGGGCGCCACCGAGAAGACCAGGGCATTTCCTGCCCCGTGGTGGAAGAAGCCGTCACGCACCTCGAAGTGCCAGAAACTGCCGTACTTGCGCTCCCACGCGGCGGCCAGCCCGCGCAGCCGTGCGTCGTCGGTCACCCGGACCGCCTCGCCCTCCACCACCAGGTCGTATCCCTTGTTCCAGGTGTTGGTGCCGGTGGTCAGTACGACGTGCGGGTTGAGCGCGAGGTTGCGCGCCTTGCGCTCCTCGGGTCCGGTGCAGAAGTGCAGGGCGCCGTCCGCCCACACCGCGGGCAGCGGTGTGACGTGCGGCCGCCCGTCGGGCCGTACGGTCGAGACCCAGAACAGCTCGGCCTCGGACAGCAGCGCCTCGGCCTCGGACCAGGGGCGTGCGGTGGCGGTCTCGTCGCTGTAGCGGGCGTCTAGCTCGGTCTGCGGTTCCATCGGCTTCCTCCGGGAGCTGGCGGACGACTGGATGATTCCCCACGAGGGCAGACCCCGCTCGGCGGCGGAACTCATCGGTCGCGGCTTCGTACCGTCCGTCGCGACGTCGTACCGTCCGTCGCGGCCTCGGACGGGCTCGGGGGCTCTCCTTCACGCTTCTTCCGCCTCGGGGAACACCCGGGCCACCGCGGCGGTCCGGCTCGACACGTTCAGCCGGCCGAAGGCGTTCTCCAGGTGTTTGCGTACGGTGCTGCGGGACACGACGAGCTGCTCGGCGATCTGCGGGGTGGTGAGGCCGCGGGCCACGCAGCGCAGGACGTCCAGTTCGCGCGCGGTCAGCCGCACCGGGGGCCGGCGCCTGAGGGCGGCCTCGCGGTAGAGCGTGTACAGGTGGGGTGCCATCAGCCGCAGCGTGGTCATCTCGTGGTCGCTGAACGGCTTCGGGTCCTCGCGGAGGAACTGGAAGACACGCGTGCGGTTGGGCGCGGTGGGCAGGGCTACGGCCGCGATGGACTTGAAAGGCCGGAGGACCTCGGTGTAGATCGGCAGGCTCGTCAGCTCGCGCAGCGACAGGAAGTCCGTCAGCTGAGCCGCTTCGGGGCCGCTGTGCGGACCCGCGACCCACAGGCACTGCAGATGCTGGTGACGCCAGCGCCAGAAGCCGTCCAACGAGCCGTCCCAGCCCATGTTGCCCCAGTTGTCGTACGGCGTCTCCTGCTCGTTGACGTGGATCCGGGTGGGCACGTCCAGCTCCGAGAAGCAGGCGCAGTCGCAGGGCACCAGACGCTGCATCCCGAGCAGCAGGGACTCCGGGGGCACCGCGTCCGAGGGGTCGTGCCGGGCCTCGTCGAGGATGTCCGCCATACGGCGCAGATGGGTCTCGGCCGTCGTACCGGTCGCTGTCATGACGGCCTCCCGGGGCCGGTCGGTGCGTGTCCTGAATGTACGCCTTCGCGATGCCGTAGCGGGCCGGGGATTCGCCAAATGACGAATGGGCTACGGCCGTTGGCGGGCGCAGTCTCGACACAGACGGCCACACCGATGGCCGGGCGTCAGAAGAGACAGAGGCACCCCGTGCACATCAGGGACAGGCATACCGAGGACAGGCACACCAAGCGCAAGCACATCAAGCACATCAAGCGCAGGCATCCCACGCACACGCGTCAGCATTCCTACCGGCCCGCGGCTCTCGTCGGCGGCGCCACGGCCCTGGTCGCCGGGCTGCTCGCCACCGGGTGCGACAGCGCGCCCACCATCACCGCCGTGGAGGCGGCCGACGCCGAGTTCTCGACCGTGCGGTTCGAACTCGGTGCCCGCGGTGGCATCCAGGTCGCCGGGGCTCCCGGACCGCCGTCACACCGGCGGGCGCCCACCCGGCGTCCGCGGGCCGGGCCCACCCCTTCGAGCGGCCCGACGGCAAGCTGCTGGTCGTGCTCCGGCACTGGTCGGACCTGGGAGCGGAGCGGACCTCGCGGGGACGGGCACCCCGGCTGCCGCTGCCCGAGGAGGCGGCGATCGAGACCGGGTTCCTGGTCGACACCGCGAACTGGGTGCGGGCCGACCTCGACGGACACCCACTGCGGTGGCTCCGCCGCGACACGATCCGGATCGACACCACGAACACCGCCGCCGGGGACACCGTCCGGCTCACGCTGTCCGCGCCGCACGGGGGTCGGCACGGGCAGCCCACACCGCCGCCGGGCGGCAGGGGATGCGGGGACGTGGACGAGTGGGCCGACCGGCACGTGGAGCTCCCGGCGATCGAGCGGGGCGCGCCCCTCGCGGGCGTGCTGGCGCGGCTGGGGAAACAGTGCCTCGACGTCCAGTACGCGTCGCTGCCGGGCAGCGCGCGCCCCGGCACGGTGGAGCGCGTCCTGGTCCCGATCGCCGGCCGGCCGAACGCCCTGGCTGCCCTGCCGCCCGACGGGGGAGCCGAACTGCCCGGCCGTACGACGGGCAGCACCGTGCTGGTGGACCTGTCCCGCCCGGCCACGGTGCTGGTGGCCCGCTGAATCCGCTCTCCCGCGCCCGGGCGCTTCCCCCAGCCACTCCGGTTACGCTCAAGGCCGTACGACCTTGATCCCACGGGAGGACGGGAGGCCGAGGATGACGGCGCCGGGGCGCAGGAGCAGTACCTTCACGCGGCTTCTGCGGCACGGTTTCACCGATCCGTCGGCCGCCGAGCGACTGCTGGAGAGCGCCGAGCTGGCGCCGATAAGGACCGACCCGGTGCTGCTCGACGCGCTCGGGGCGACCGCCGATCCGGATCTGGCGCTGCTCGGGCTCGTACGGCTCGTCGAGGCGCAGGCCAGTCGCGCCGGCCAGCGGGAGCTGCTCGACACGCTGATCGCGGCCAAGCCGCTGCGGGACCGGCTGCTCGGGGTGCTCGGCGCCTCCGCCGCCCTCGGCGACCACCTCGCCCGGCATCCGCTCGACTGGCACGCCCTCGTGATGTACGAGCCGCAGGACCTGCACCCGGGCATCGCGGAGTTCGAGCGCGGGCTCGCCGACGCCGCCGACCCGGTGTCGCTGCGGGTGTCCTACCGGCGATGCCTGCTGTCCATCGCCGCGCGTGACGTGTGCGGGACCACCGATCTCGCGCAGACCGCGGCCGAGCTCGCCGATCTGGCGACCGCCACGCTGCGGGCCGCGCTCGCCATCGCCCGGACCGCCGCGCCCGAGGACGCCGCGATGTGCCGGCTCGCCGTCATCGCGATGGGCAAGTGCGGGGGCCACGAGCTCAATTACGTGTCCGACGTCGATGTCATCTTCGTCGGGGAGGCCGTCGAGGGGGCCGATGAAGGGAAGGCCGTGCGGGCCGCTACCCGGCTGGCCTCCCACCTGATGCGGATCTGCTCCGAGACCACCGTGGAGGGGTCGATCTGGCCCGTCGACGCCAATCTGCGGCCCGAGGGGCGTAACGGTCCGCTGGTGCGGACGCTGGCCAGCCATCTCGCGTACTACCAGCGGTGGGCCAAGACCTGGGAGTTCCAGGCCCTGTTGAAGGCGCGGCCCGTCGCCGGGGACATCGAGCTGGGGGACACGTACGTCGCCACGCTCGCGCCGCTCGTCTGGCAGGTCGCCGAGCGGGAGAACTTCGTCGGCGACGTTCAGAAGATGCGGCGGAGAGTCGTCGAGAACATTCCCGTCGCCGAGATCGAGCGGGAGCTGAAACTCGGGCCAGGGGGTCTGCGGGACGTCGAATTCGCTGTTCAGCTGCTGCAGTTGGTGCACGGGCGGGGCGACACGTCGTTGCGGAGCGGGACCACTCTGGACGCCCTGAAGGCGCTGGCCGCGGGTGGGTACGTGGGGCGTGCCGACGCTGTGCAGCTCGATGACGCCTACCGGTTCCTGCGGTCCATGGAGCACCGCATCCAGCTCTTCCGGCTGCGGCGTACGCATCTCGTTCCCCAGGACGAGGCCGATCTGCGGCGCATCGGGCGGTCGTTGGGGCTGCGTACGGATCCGGTCGCGGAGCTGAACCGGGAGTGGAAGCGGCATGCGGCCGTCGTGCGGCGGCTGCACGAGAAGCTCTTCTACCGGCCGCTGCTCGATGCCGTCGCCCAACTCGCGCCCGTCGAGAGCCGGTTGAGTGCCGGTGCGGCGCGGGAGCGGTTGGTCGCTCTCGGGTATGCGGATCCTGCCGCCGCGCTGCGGCATCTGGAGGCGCTGGCCTCCGGGGTTTCGCGGAAGGCCGCCATCCAACGGACCCTGCTGCCCGTGCTGTTGGGGTGGTTCGCGGACTCCGCCGATCCCGACGCGGGGCTGCTCAACTTCCGCAAGGTGTCCGACGCGCTGGGCAAGACCCCTTGGTATCTGCGGTTGTTGCGGGACGAGGGAGCCGCCGCCGAGAACCTCGCCCGGGTGCTGTCCGCCGGGCGGCTCGCCCCCGACCTGCTGATGCGGGCGCCCGAGGCGGTGGCGCTGCTCGGGGACGGGAAGGCGGGCGGTCTCGAACCGCGTGACCGGGCCCACCTGGAGCAGGAGATCCTCGCGGCCGTGGGACGGGCCGCCGGGGGACAGGCCGCGGTGACCGCCGCGCGCGGGGTGCGGCGCCGGGAGCTGTTCCGTACGGCCGCCATCGACATCATCAACTCGTACGGCACCGAGGAGTCGCCGGCCTCCGCCGATCAGGGTGCGCTGGTGGATCTGGTCGGCGGCGCGGTGTCGGATCTGACCGCGGCGACCCTGGCCGGGGCCTTGCGGGCCGTGGTGCGGGACGGGTGGGGGGAGACCCTGCCCACCCGGTTCGCGGTGATCGGCATGGGGCGGTTCGGCGGGCACGAGCTGGGCTACGGGTCCGATGCCGATGTGCTGTTCGTGCACGAGCCCCGGGAAGGGGTGGACGAGCAGGAGGCTTCCCGGGCCGCGCACACCGTCGTCTCCGAGATGCGGCGGTTGCTTCAGGTTTCGAGTGCGGATCCGCCGTTGCTGATCGATGCGGATCTCCGGCCGGAGGGGAAGTCCGGGCCGATGGTGCGGACGTTGAACTCGTACGAGGCCTACTACCGGCGGTGGTCGCTGGTGTGGGAGTCGCAGGCGCTGCTGCGGGCCGAAGTCGTCGCGGGGGACGCGGACTTGGGGCTCCGTTTTATTGAGCTGATCGATCCGTTGCGGTATCCGGCGGAGGGGCTCGGTGACGATGCCGTACGGGAGATCCGGCGGCTGAAGGCCCGTATGGAGTCGGAGCGGATGCCTCGCGGGGCGGACTCGACGTTGCACACCAAGCTGGGGCGGGGCGGGCTGTCCGATGTGGAGTGGACTGTTCAGCTGCTTCAGCTGCGGCATGGGTGGGTGGAGCCGGGGTTGCGTACCACTCGTACGCGGGAGGCGCTTGCGGCTGCCTGTGCCGCTGAGTTGATCTCCGGTGAGGATGCCGCGGTTCTGGACGAGGCGTGGGTGCTGGCTACGCGGGTGCGGAACGCGGTGATGCTCGTGCGGGGGCGGGCCGGGGATACGTTTCCGTCCGACGGGCGGGAACTTGCGGCGGTGGGGCGGTACTTGGGGTATGGGCCGGGGCATGTGGGGGACATGCTCGATGACTATCGGCGTACTACTCGGCGGGCTCGGGGTGTGGTGGACGAGTTGTTCTATGGGGTGGCTGAGCGGTAGTCCCAGGCCGGTGCCTCCGGCGGTGGGGCGGCTGTTTGACTGCGGGTTCGGTGGGGGCTGGTCGCGCGGTTCCCCGCGCCCCTGGGTGGGTGGGGGGTTGGGCCGGTGGAGATTCCGCAGGCCGGTGGTTGTGCGCCTGCTTGGAGTTCGGGGCGGGGACGCGGCGGGGTATCCGTCCTCGAACTGGCGCGATTGAGTGGGATGGGAGGGTGGCCGGGGCGGACGCGCCAGCCGCTGCGGGCGGACACCCCGCCGCGTCCCCTCCGGGCGTCTCGCGGGTGCGAGGCCTGGGGTGGCATTCGTTCGTGCTACGCCCGTGCGTACGCGTGGGTCATCGCCCCCGAGGGCAGGCTCAGGCCTTGGTCGGTAGGAGTGGGCCGCCTCGGGGTTTTGCCGGGACCGTCGGTACCAGCTGCGGCAGGGCGTACGGCAGGGAGCCGTACCAGAAGCGGGCCACTGTGAAGCCGAAGGCCAGGCAGAGCATGCCGCCCACCGCGTCCAGCCAGAAGTGGTTGGCCGTGGCGACGATCACGATCAGGGTGGCCGTGGGGTAGAGGAGGCCGAGGATGCGGGCCCAGGGGGCCGAGGCCAGGGCGAAGATCGTGAGGCCGCACCAGAGGGACCAGCCGATGTGCATGCTGGGCATCGCGGCGTACTGGTTCGACATGTTCTTCAGGTCGCCGGAGGCCATCGAGCCCCAGGTCTGGTGGACCACGACCGTGTCGATGAAGTCGGTGTTGGTCATCAGGCGGGGCGGGGCCAGTGGATACAGGTAGTAACCGAGCAGGGCCACGCCTGTGGTCGCGAAGAGGACCATGCGGGTCGCCGCGTAGCGGCCGGGGTGGCTGCGGAAGAGCCAGACCAGGACGCCCAGTGTGATGATGAAGTGCAGCGTCGCGTAGTAGTAGTTCATGCCGACGATCAGCCAAGTCACCGAGTTCACGGCGTGGTTGACGGAGTCCTCCACGGCGATGCCGAGGCTGTGCTCCACCTTCCAGATCCAGTCGGCGTTGTGCAGCGCTTCCGTCCGCTGCTCCGGGACGGCGTTGCGGATCAGTGAGTACGTCCAGTAACTCACCGCGATCAGCAGGATCTCGAACCAGAGCCGGGGGCGGCGGGGCATACGCAACCGGCGCAGGAGACGTTGTCCCGCGCGGTCGTTCGCCTCGTCCGCGACGGGCTGTGGAGTGGCCGGCTGCCGGCCTTCCAGTGTCGTCACGGTGCTCTCACCCATAGGGACAGAGTCTGCCAGATGAGCCTTTCACCACCGATCATCCCTCGGGTGGGTTCTGGCCGCACGTTCTACACCTGGAGTAGGTGAGGGCCTACTGCTTACGTACGATTTCGGTCCCCAGGGGCCGAAGCGGTCGAACCGCGCACCACCAGCTCCGGCATGAACACGAATTCGCTGTGGGGTGCCGGTGTCCCGCCGATCTCCTCCAGCAACGTGCGCACCGCGGCCTGGCCCATGGCCGGGACCGGTTTGCGGACCGTGGTGAGGGGCGGGTCCGTGAAGGCGATGAGCGGGGAGTCGTCGAAGCCGACGACGGAGATGTCCTGGGGGACCCTGAGACCGCGCTGGCGGGCTGCCCGTATGGCGCCCAGCGCCATCATGTCGCTCGCGCAGACGATGGCCGTGCAGTCGCGGTCGATGAGGGCGGTGGTGGCCGCCTGGCCGCCCTCCAGCGTGTAGAGGGAGTGCTGGATCAGGCGCTCCTCGATGTCCGCCGTGGCCAGGCCCAGTAGATCCTGCATCGTGCGGACGAAGCCCTCGATCTTGCGCTGGACCGGCACGAAGCGCTTGGGGCCCAGGGCGAGCCCGATGCCGGTGTGGCCGAGCGAGACGAGGTGGGTGACCGCGAGGGCCATGGCCGCCCGGTCGTCGGGGGAGATGAAGGGGGCCTGCACCTTCGGGGAGAAACCGTCCACGAGGACGAAGGGGACGCCCTGGCCGCGCAGCTGCTCGTAGCGCTGCATGTCGGCGGAGGTGTCCGCGTGCAGTCCGGAGACGAAGATGATGCCGGCCACGCCCCGGTCGACCAGCATCTCGGTGAGCTCGTCCTCGGTGGAGCCGCCCGGGGTCTGGGTCGCGAGGACCGGTGTGTAGCCCTGCCGGGTCAGAGCCTGGCCGATGACCTGGGCCAGGGCCGGGAATATCGGGTTCTCCAGCTCCGGGGTTATCAGCCCGACGAGCCCCTCGCTGCGCTGCCGCAGCCGTACGGGCCGCTCGTATCCCAGCACGTCGAGTGCGGCGAGAACGGACTGGCGGGTGGTGGCGGCGACGCCCGGCTTCCCGTTCAGGACGCGGCTGACGGTCGCTTCGCTCACCCCCGCCTGGGCTGCGATGTCGGCAAGCCGTGTGGTCACAGGGTTGGACTGTACCGGCCGGGTCTCGCCTTGCCCACCGAACGGACGCCGTGCGCGGGCACTCGAACGGCGCGCTCCGGGCTGCTGCGTCATCGCGCTCCCTCGTGATTCTGACTGGGCGGTTCCTGCAAGGCGCTTGCGGGGTGATGATCCCCGTGGCGAACCGGTATGGCAAGAGCTTGCAGAGTCTTGCACAGGGGCTTATTGGCCGGTGAAGTGCCCTGAGGCAGGCCTCGGGACGGTCGAGAAGCGGTCACGAGCGGGTAACTGTCGGTCGGTCTTGCACTTTTTTGCTGCAAGACCTTTCGCGCCGCTTACAACGCTGTTACGTTCACGTCGCCCGGCGGCGGCAACGGCGCGGTCGGCAAGTCGGCAGGGACGGCGGACGGGGCCGTTCCCTCAACCACACGGGCTTTCACCCTCAAGGAGAACTCATGCGGCGTGGCATAGCGGCCACCGCACTGGTGGCGTCCCTCGCTCTCGCGGCGACGGCCTGCGGCGGCGACAGCGACAGTGGCGGTGGCGAGGCGGACGGCCCGACCACCATCACCTGGTGGGACACGTCCAACGCCACCAACGAGGCACCGACGTACAAGGCTCTCGCCGAGGACTTCGAGAAGGCCAACCCGGACATCAGGGTCAAGTACGTCAACGTGCCCTTCGACCAGGCGCAGAACAAGTTCGACACCGCCGCAGGATCCAAGGGCGCCCCGGACATCCTGCGTTCCGAGGTCGGCTGGACGCCCGCGTTCGCGAAGAAGGGCTTCTTCCTGCCGCTCGACGGCACCGAGGCACTCGCGGACCAGGCCGAGTTCCAGCCCAGCCTGATCGAGCAGGCCAAGTACGACGGCAAGACGTACGGAGTGCCGCTGGTCACCGACACCCTCGCGCTGGTCTACAACAAGGCGCTCTTCGAGAAGGCCGGCATCAGCGAGGCGCCCAGGACCTGGGACGACCTGAAGACCGCCGCCGCCACGATCGAGAAGAAGACGGGCGTCGACGGCTACTGGGGTTCCGCCCAGGCCTACTACGCGCAGTCCTTCCTCTACGGCGAGGGCACCGACACGGTCGACGCCGACGCCGAGAAGATCACCGTCAGGTCGCCCGCCGCGGTCAAGGGCTACGAGACCTGGCAGGGCCTCTTCGACGGCAAGGGCCTGCACAAGGCCGACACCACCGTCGACGCGTACGCCCACATCCAGGAGGCGTTCGTCAGCGGCAAGGTCGCCTCGATCATCCAGGGTCCCTGGGAGATCACGAACTTCTACAAGGGCTCGGCCTTCAAGGACAAGGCCAACCTCGGCATCGCCACCGTCCCGGCCGGATCGAGCGGCAAGGCGGGTGCCCCGACCGGCGGCCACAACCTCTCGGTGTACGCGGGCTCGGACAAGGCCCACCAGGAGGCCTCGCTCAAGTTCCTGAAGTTCATGACCTCGCAGAAGTCGCAGGAGACGATCGCGCTCAAGAACTCCACGCTCCCCACCCGCGAGGACGCCTACACGGCCGAGGTCAAGGCCGACCCGGGCATCGCGGGCTACCAGAGCGTGCTCGCCTCCGCCCAGCCGCGCCCGGCACTGCCCGAGTACAGCTCGCTGTGGGGCCCGCTCGACACCGAGCTGAACAAGGTCGCCGGTGGCGACGAGTCCCTGGACAAGGGCCTGAGCAACGCGGAGACCGCGATCGCCAAGCTGGTCCCGGACTTCGGCAAGTGAGCGGCCAACTTCCTTTCCTTCCATGACAAGTGGCCCGCGTGGCCGCCGGATCCGACCGAGGGGGACGGATCCGGCGGCCACCGGCTGTACGCGCCAAGCCCAGTCACGTCCAGCCCGGTCCCGCCCCGCCTGCCTGCCCGTGAGGCCCCCGGACCGTGCGCCCAAGCCCTGATTTTCCAGAAGGTGTCGAACCATGACAGTCGTCATCGACCGCGCGACCGGCAAGCGCCGCGGTGACCGGGCCCCGCGCCCCGGTCGGCTCCAGCGCCTGAAGCACGCGTACCAGAAGTACTGGTACGCGTACGCGATGATCGCCCCGGTGATCGTCGTACTCGGCGTACTGGTGCTCTATCCGCTGGTGCGGGGCATCTACCTGACGTTCACCGACGCCACCAGCCTCAACTCGGCCCGCACGATCGGCGTCAACCACATCGACGCCACCTACAAGTTCATCGGCCTGGACAACTACGCCGACATCCTGTGGGGCCCGACCGCGTACGACCGCTTCTGGTCGCACTTCATCTGGACGATCGTGTGGACGGCTCTGTGCGTGCTGCTCCACTACGCCATCGGCCTCGGCCTCGCGCTGCTGCTCAACCAGAAGCTGCGCGGCCGTACGTTCTACCGGCTCGTCCTGGTGCTGCCGTGGGCCGTGCCGACCTTCGTCACCGTCTTCGGCTGGCGCTTCATGCTCGCCGACGGCGGCGTCATCAACTCCATGCTCGACGCGGTGCACCTGCCGTCGCCGCTGTGGCTGGAGGACACCTTCTGGCAGCGCACGGCCGCGATCATGGTCAACACCTGGTGCGGTGTGCCGTTCATGATGGTCTCGCTGCTCGGCGGGCTGCAGTCCATCGACGGCGCTCTGTACGAGGCCGCCGAGATGGACGGGGCCACCGCCTGGCAGCGGTTCCGGCACGTCACGCTGCCGGGGCTCAGGCCGGTCAGCTCCACCGTCGTCCTGCTCGGTGTGATCTGGACCTTCAACCAGTTCGCCATCATCTTCCTGCTCTTCGGCGACACCGCGCCGGACGCGCAGATCCTCGTCACCTGGGCCTACTACCTGGGATTCGGACAGCAGCCGCGCGACTACGCGCAGTCCGCCGCGTACGGCGTCCTGCTGCTCTCCATCCTGATCGTCTTCACCTCCGTCTACCGCCGCTGGCTGGCCCGCAACGAGCAGCAGCTCGCGATCTGAGGCAGGAGCCCCCCCATGAGCACCCTCGACAGTCCACCGTCCGTTGCCGTGCAGCGCCCGTCGGCCGAGGCGGCCACTCCCCGGCGGCCCAAGGTGCGGGCGCGCGGCGAGCGCGGCCTCGCCGGCTCGCTCACCTCGCACGGCATCCTGATCGTCGCGAGCCTCGTCGCGGTCTTCCCGATCGCCTGGCTCCTCTACCTGTCCCTCGGCCCGGACAAGGACGACTACCTGCACCCCGGGGGCATCCTCGGCAAGATGACGCTCGACAACTACTCGTTCGTGCTCCAGGACACGAACTTCTTCGCCTGGCTGCAGAGCACGCTCATCGTGTCGCTGGGCACGACCGTCATAGGCGTGCTGATCGCCGCCACCACCGGCTACGCGGTCTCCCGGATGCGCTTCCCCGGCTACCGGAAGTTCATGTGGGTGCTGCTGGTCACCCAGATGTTCCCGGTCGCCGTCCTGATGGTGCCGATGTACGAGATCCTCTCCGAACTCCAGCTCATCGACAGCTACTTGGGCCTGATCCTCGTCTACTGCTCGACCGCCGTGCCGTACTGCGCCTGGCTGCTCAAGGGCTACTTCGACACCATCCCCTTCGAGATCGACGAGGCGGGGCGCGTCGACGGCCTGTCGCCCTTCGGAACGTTCGCGCGGCTGATCCTGCCGCTCGCCAAGCCGGGCCTCGCGGTGGCCGCCTTCTACAGCTTCATCACGGCGTTCGGCGAGGTGGCCTTCGCCTCGACGTTCATGCTGTCCGACACCAAGTACACGTTCGCCGTCGCCCTGCAGACCTTCGTCAGCGAGCATGACGCGCAGCGCAACCTGATGGCTGCCACCGCGGTGTTGGTGGCCATTCCGGTCTCCGCGTTCTTCTACCTTGTCCAGAAAAACTTGGTGACCGGGCTGACCGCGGGCGGCACGAAGGGATGAGCCGCGAGAGGCTGTCGGTCGTCCGGCGGCCTCGTCGTGGCTGGTCGCGCAGTTCCCCGCGCCCCTTACGGGGCGCGGTCGCCTCGTCGGTTGTCCCATGTATGAAGAGGCCCGCGCCACAATGAATCCAGACCGAACTCTGTTACGTCTCAAGGATGTTATGAGCCAGCACTCCGCCGACCAGGCACCGACCTCCGCTCTCGCCACCGTCGCCGCCCACCGCGACTGGTGGCGCGACGCGGTGATCTACCAGGTCTATCCGCGCAGCTTCGCCGACAGCAACGGCGACGGCATGGGCGACCTGGAGGGCGTACGTTCCCGGCTTCCGTATCTGCGCGACCTCGGCGTGGACGCCGTGTGGCTCAGCCCCTTCTACGCCTCGCCGCAGGCCGACGCCGGCTACGACGTGGCCGACTACCGGGCCGTGGACCCGATGTTCGGCAATCTGCTGGACGCCGACGCGCTGATCCGCGACGCCCACGAGCTGAGCCTGCGGATCATCGTCGACCTCGTGCCCAACCACTCCTCCGACCAGCACGAGTGGTTCAAGCGGGCGCTGCGGGAAGGCCCCGGCTCACCGCTGCGGGACCGCTACCACTTCCGTCCGGGGAAGGGCGCCGACGGTGAACTCCCGCCCAACGACTGGGAGTCCATCTTCGGCGGGCCCGCCTGGACCCGCGTCACCGAGCCGGATGGCAGGCCGGGCGAGTGGTACCTGCACCTCTTCGCGCCCGAGCAGCCCGACTTCAACTGGGACCACCCGGCCGTCGGGGACGAGTTCCGCTCGATCCTGCGGTTCTGGCTCGACATGGGCGTCGACGGGTTCCGTATCGACGTGGCGCACGGGCTGGTGAAGGCGGCGGGGCTGCCCGACCTGGGATCCCACGAGCAGGTGAAGCTGCTGGGCAACGATGTCATGCCGTTCTTCGACCAGGAGGGCGTGCACGAGATCTACCGGGCCTGGCGGATCGTCCTCGACGAATACGCGGGCCAGCGCATCTTCGTGGCCGAGGCGTGGACGCCGACGATCGAGCGGACCGCCCACTACGTCCGGCCCGACGAGTTGCACCAGGCCTTCAACTTCCAGTACCTGAGCGCCTATTGGGACGCCGAGGAGCTGCGCTCCTGCGTCGACCGCACCCTCGACGCGATGCGTCCCGTCGGCGCCCCCGCCACCTGGGTGCTGTCCAACCACGACGTGACCCGACACGCGACACGGTTCGCCAACCCGGCCGGGCTCGGCACCCAGATCCGTATCGCGGGAGATCGCGAGCTGGGTCTGCGCCGGGCGCGTGCGGCCACGCTCCTGATGCTCGCGCTGCCCGGGTCCGCCTACCTGTACCAGGGCGAGGAGCTGGGCCTGCCCGACGTCGTCGACCTGCCGGACGAGGTGCGCCAGGACCCCGCCTACTTCCGCGGTGCGGGGCAGGACGGGTTCCGCGACGGGTGCCGGGTGCCGATCCCGTGGACGCGGGACGGCTCGTCGTACGGCTTCGGCGGTGGCGGCAGCTGGCTGCCCCAGCCGGACGGCTGGGGCGAGTTGAGCATCGAGGCGCAGACCGGGGTCGCGGGCTCCACGCTTGAGCTGTACCGATCGGCGCTCGCCGTCCGGCGTGAGCAGCCCGACCTGGGCGCGGGCGACTCCGTCGAGTGGCTGAAGGCGCCCGAGGGCGTACTGGCCTTCCGGCGCGGGGCGTTCGCCTGCACCACGAACACCGGGGGCGAGACGGCGACCGTACCGGCGTACGGGCGGGTGCTGCTCACCAGCGGCGAGGTGACCGTGACGGACGACGGCGAGGCGAAGCTGCCCGCGGACACCACGGTGTGGTGGACCACCGACTGACGCCCTCGCGGCCCGGTCCCGGCAACTGACGGGCTCCGCAAGGAGTTTCCGGAATTTTCAGAGGCCTGCCTTCCGCTTCGGGAGGCAGGCCTCTACGATCTGCGGCACCGCACATTCTTGCAAGTCTTTCTGCAAGAACCTTCAATGGAGAAGGAACCCACATGGCCAGCAGATCCCTCGCCGGAGCGTTCGCCCTCGTGGCCGGCGCCGCGGCCGCGGTCGTCGCCCCCACCGGCACCGCACAGGCCGCGCCGCCCGGCACCAAGGACGTCACCGCCGTCCTGTTCGAGTGGAGCTTCGCCTCGGTCGCCAAGGAGTGCACCAACCGCCTGGGCCCGGCCGGATACGGATACGTCCAGGTCTCGCCGCCCGCCGAGCACATACAGGGCTCGCAGTGGTGGACCTCGTACCAGCCCGTCAGCTACAAGATCGCCGGCCGGCTCGGCGACCGGACCGCCTTCCAGAACATGGTCAGCACCTGCCACGCGGCAGGTGTGAAGGTCGTCGCCGACACGGTCATCAACCACATGTCGGCCGGCTCGGGCACCGGCACCGGGGGATCGGCCTACACGAAGTACACCTACCCCGGCCTGTACTCCTCGTACGACTTCGACGACTGCACCGCCACCATCAGCGACTACACCAACCGCGCCAACGTGCAGAACTGCGAGCTCGTCCAGCTCGCCGATCTGGACACCGGTGAGGAGTACGTCCGGGCGACCATCGCCGGGTACATGAACGACCTGCTGTCCCTCGGTGTCGACGGCTTCCGCATCGACGCGGCCAAGCACATACCGGCCGCCGACCTCGCCAACATCAAGGCCCGGCTGAGCAGTTCGTCCGTGTACTGGAAGCAGGAGGCCATCTTCGGCTCCGGCGAGGCCGTGCGGCCCAGTGAGTACACCGGCAACGGAGACGTGCAGGAGTTCCGGTACGCGTACGACCTCAAGCGCGTCTTCAACAACGAGAACCTCGCCTACCTGAAGAACTACGGCGAGGGCTGGGGGTACCTGAACAGCGGTGTCTCGGGCGTCTTCGTCGACAACCACGACACCGAGCGCAACGGCTCCACGCTCAGCTACAAGGACAACGCCACCTACACGCTCGCAAACGTCTTCATGCTGGCGTACCCGTACGGCGCACCCGACATCAACTCCGGCTACGAGTTCTCCGCCACGGACGCCGGACCGCCCAACGGCGGGACCGTGAACGCCTGTTGGCAGGACGGCTGGAAGTGCCAGCACGCCTGGCCGGAGATCCGGTCGATGGTCGCCTTCCGCAACACCACCCGGGGCGAGTCCGTCACCGACTGGTGGGACAACGGCGCCGACGCCATCGCGTTCGGCCGCGGCAGCAAGGGCTTCGTGGCCATCAACCACGAGTCGGGCTCGCTGACCCGGACCTACCAGACCTCGCTGGCCTCGGGCACGTACTGCGATGTCCAGAGCAACACGACCGTCACGGTGAACGGCTCGGGCCAGTTCACGGCGACTCTCGGTTCGAACACGGCGCTGGCGATCCACTCGGGCAAGTCCAGCTGCTGAGCGCGGGTACGGGCATCAGGAGGCCCGGCCCACCACTCCGAGGGTGACCGGGCCTTCAATTCTCCCCGCCGCTGAAAATTCTTACCGCATCTTGCATTCCCCTTGCTGCAAAGGAGTTCACGCCTGTGTACCGCAGACGGATCGCGGCCACAGCCGCCGCCGCGCTCGTCCTCACCCTCGCCCAGCCCCTCGCCGCGCGGGCCGAGACCCCGCCCGGACCTCCGTCGGACGCGGCCCTGGCCAGGACGCCCGCCCGCAACGACCTCACCCGGGAGCAGTTCTACTTCGTCCTGCCGGACCGCTTCGCCAACGGCGACGCCGCCAACGACCGGGGCGGCCTCACCGGCTCCCGCCTCGACACCGGATACGACCCCGCCGACAAGGGCTTCTACCAGGGCGGCGACCTCAAGGGCCTGACCGGGAAGCTCGACTACATCAAGGGTCTCGGCACGACCGCCATCTGGCTGGCGCCGATCTTCAAGAACCAGCCTGTGCAGGGCACCGGCAAGGACGCCTCGGCCGGCTACCACGGCTACTGGATCACGGACTTCACCCAGGTCGACCCGCACTTCGGCACGAACGCGGACCTCGAGAAGCTCATCGACAAGGCCCACGCCAAGGGCATGAAGGTCTTCTTCGACGTCATAACCAACCACACCGCCGACGTCGTCGACTACGGGGAGAAGTCCTACGACTACCTCTCCAAGGGCGCCTTCCCGTACCTGACCGAGGACGGCGAGCCGTTCGACGACGCCGACCACGCGGCCGGCACCGGCACCGGCGGCGGCAAGGACTTCCCGCCGGTCGGCACCGACTCCTTCCCGCGTACGCCCGTCGTGGCCGATGCCAAGAAGAACGTCAAGGTTCCGGCGTGGCTCAACGACCCGTCGATGTACCACAACCGCGGCGACTCGACCTTCGCCGGCGAGAGCGCCGAGTACGGCGACTTCTCCGGTCTCGACGACCTGTGGACCGAGCGACCCGAGGTCGTCGGCGGAATGGAGAGGATCTACAAGAAGTGGGTCAGGGACTTCGACATCGACGGCTTCCGGATCGACACCGTGAAGCACGTCAACACGGAGTTCTGGACGCAGTGGGCCACCGCGCTCGACACGTACGCGGCCGAGCGGGGCCGTGACGACTTCTTCATGTTCGGCGAGGTGTACTCGGCGGACACGGCGGTCACTTCGCCGTACGTCACCCGGGGCCGTCTCGACTCCACGCTGGACTTCCCCCTCCAGGACGCCACCCGTGCGTACGCCTCGCAGGGCGGCAGCGCGAAGCGGCTGGCCTCGGTCTTCGGCGACGACTACAAGTACACGACGGACAAGGCCAACGCGTACGAGCAGGTCACCTTCCTCGGCAATCACGACATGGGCCGCATCGGCACCTTCCTGAAGCAGGACGACCCCGAGGCGTCCGACGCCGAGCTGATGAGGAAGGACCGGCTCGCCAACGAGCTGATGTTCCTCAGCCGCGGCAACCCGGTCGTCTACTACGGCGACGAGCAGGGCTTCACCGGCGCCGGCGGCGACAAGGACGCCCGCCAGACCCTCTTCGCGTCGAAGACTCCGGACTACCTCGACGACGACCAACTCGGCACGGACCGCACGCACGCCGAGGACGCGTACGACACGAGTGCACCGCTCTACAAGCAGATCGCCGCTCTCGCAAAGCTCCGGAAGGACAATCCGGCGCTCGCGGACGGCGTACAGACGGAGCGGTACGCGGCCGACGGCGCCGGTGTGTACGCCTTCTCCCGTACGGATCTCTCCCGTACGGACGCCAAGGCGGGCCGTGAGTACCTCGTCGCCGTCAACAACGCCGACGAGGCGCGGACGGCGACCTTCCCGACCGGCTCGGCGGACATGACGTTCCACGGCATCCACGGCACCGACGACTCGCTGAAGAGTGACGCCGACAGCATGATCACCGTCACCGTCCCGGCAGGCTCCTCGGTCGTGTTCAAGGCGGCGGACAGGGCCGGTGCACCTGTGTCGAAGCCCTCCCTGACCCTGAAGGCCCCCGCCGCAGGCGCCACCGGCACCGTCGAGATCGCGGCCGACGTGGACGGCGGCCGGCTCAACCGCGTCGTCTTCGCCGCCCAGGTCGGCAACGGCAGGTGGCGCACGCTCGGTTCCGCCGACCACGCCCCCTACCGGGTCACCCACACGATCAAGACAAGCGCGGGAACTCCCGTACGGTACAAGGCCGTTGTCGTCGACTCGGCGGGCCGCACCGCGAGCGACCTCGCCTCGACCACGGCGGGCGCACCCCCGGTGAAGGAGGTGCCGAGCGCCGTCGAACGCGAGTACGCCGTCGTCCATTACAGGCGAACCGACGGCGACTACGACGGCCGGCAGCTCAAGTCGGGTGACAGTACCGCCGACTTCACAGGCAGGGACGCCTACGGCGCCTTCGCCTGGCTGAAGGTCCCCGAGGGCGCCGCGGAGATCACGTACACCGTCGTCAAGGACGGCGCCGCGGACGGCCCGCAGCGTACCGTCCCGCTCGCCCGCACCGGCGAGGTGTGGATCGGGCAGGGCGAGGACGGCCAGGCGACCACGGCACCGGACGGGGCGTACCCGCCACAGGACAAGACCAAGGCCGTACTGCACTACCACCGCGCCGACGGGAACTACGACGGCTGGGGGCTGCACACCTGGACCGGTGCCGCGAACCCCACGGACTGGTCGAAGCCCCTGGAACCGGTGAAGACTGACGCGTATGGCGCTGTCTTCGAGGTGCCGCTCAACGAGGGTGCCACCAGCCTCAGTTACATCGTCCACAAGGGCGACGAGAAGGACCTCTCCGCCGACCGGTCGCTGGACCTCAGGGCAGCCGGCCACGAGGTGTGGCTGTTGAGCGGCCAGGAGAACCACCTGCTTCCGCAGCCGGCGGGCAGCGCGGCCGCCCTCGACCTGACCACCTCCAAGGCGGTCTGGATCGACCGGAACACGGTTGCCTGGAAGGGTAACGAGGCTGCCGCGTCGACCCAGTTGCTGTACTCGCGCGACGGCTCGATCGCCGTGCGCGACGGCACGCTGACGAGCGACGACGAGCGGTGGCTGCGGCTGGACAGGGCCACGCTCACCGACGCGCAGAAGGCCAGGTTCCCGCACCTCAAGGACTATCCGGCCTGGTCCGTCGACCCGCGCGACCGGGACCGGGTGCGCGGGTCGCTGCGCGGCCAGGTCGTCGCCTCCCAACGGGCCGCGAACGGGGCCGTGCTGGCGGCGACCGGCGTGCAGATCGCGGGCGTACTCGACGACCTGTACGGCGACGCCGCGAAGGCGGATCTCGGGCCGACGTTCCGCCACGGCCGCCCCACGCTCTCTGTATGGGCGCCCACCGCACAGCACGTGTCGCTGGAGATCGGAGACCGGACCGTGCCGATGGA
The DNA here is from genome assembly GCF_040654355.1 of Streptomyces sp. NPDC050704. Classification (NCBI taxonomy): domain Bacteria; kingdom Bacillati; phylum Actinomycetota; class Actinomycetes; order Kitasatosporales; family Streptomycetaceae; genus Streptomyces; species Streptomyces sp. NPDC050704. Next base: position 39,589 of record NZ_JBFAHW010000069.1, read on the forward strand.
ACGGGACAGCGGGACCGGCGTCTGGTCCGTCACCGGCCCCAAGTCCTGGAAGAACAAGCCCTATCGCTACGCGGTGAAGGTGTGGGCGCCCAGCGTCCGCGAGGTCGTCACCAACAAGGTCACCGACCCCTACTCGGTCGCTCTCACCGCCGACTCCGAGCGCAGTCTCGTCGTCGACCTCCGCGACAAGTCCCTTGCCCCGAAGGGCTGGTCGTCACTGAAGAAGCCCGAGGCGGTCCCGTTGAAGGACGCGCAGATCCAGGAGCTGCACATCCGGGACTTCTCCGTCGAGGACAGGACGGCGACCCACCCCGGCACGTACCTCGCCTTCACCGACAAGGACAGCGACGGCTCCCGGCACCTCAAGAAGCTTGCCGAGTCCGGGACTTCGTACGTCCACCTGCTGCCCGCCTTCGACATCGCCACCATCCCGGAGAAGAAGTCCGACCAGGCGACCGTCGACTGCGACCTCTCCTCCTACGCCGCCGACTCCGAGAAGCAGCAGGAGTGCGTGGCGAAGGTCGCCGCGAGGGACGCGTACAACTGGGGCTACGACCCGTATCACTACACGGTGCCGGAGGGCTCGTACGCCACCGATCCCGACGGGACGGGCCGTACGGTCGAGTTCCGGAAGATGGTCAGGTCGCTGAACGAGGACGGTCTGCGGGTCGTCATGGACGTGGTCTACAACCACACCACTGCGAGCGGCCAGGCCGACACCTCCGTGCTCGACAAGGTGGTCCCCGGCTACTACCAGCGGCTCCTCGCCGACGGCAGCGTCGCCACCTCCACCTGCTGTGCCAACACGGCGACCGAGAACACCATGATGGGCAAACTGGTGGTGGACTCGATCGTCACCTGGGCCAGGGAGTACAAGGTCGACGGCTTCCGCTTCGACCTGATGGGCCACCACCCGAAGGCCAACATCCTGGCGGTCAGGAAGGCCCTCGACGGGCTCACCCTCGCCGAAGACGGCGTCGACGGGAAGAAGATCATCCTGTACGGCGAGGGCTGGAACTTCGGCGAGGTCGCCGACGACGCCCGTTTCGTGCAGGCCACTCAGCGGAACATGGCCGGAACCGGTGTGGCCACCTTCTCCGACCGGGCCCGTGACGCCGTGCGCGGCGGCGGCCCGTTCGACGAGGACCCGGGCGTCCAGGGCTTCGCGTCCGGCCTCTACACCGATCCCAACTCCTCGGAGAGCAACGGGAGTTCTGCCGAACAGAAGGCTCGTCTCCTGCACTACCAGGACCTGATCAAGGTGGGACTCTCCGGCAGTCTCAAGGAGTTCACCTTCACCGACACCAGCGGCAAGGAGGTCAAGGGCTCCGAGGTCGACTACAACGGGTCTCCCGCCGGATACGCGGACGCGCCCGGCGACGCCCTCGCGTACGTGGACGCGCACGACAACGAGTCGTTGTTCGACGCGCTCACGTTCAAGCTGCCGGCCTCCGTGAACGCGGCAGACCGGGCGCGGATGCAGGTCCTCGCCATGGCGACGGCCACTCTGTCGCAGGGCCCCGCGCTGTCCCAGGCCGGGACCGACCTGCTGCGTTCCAAGTCGCTCGACCGCAACTCGTACGACAGCGGCGACTGGTTCAACGCCGTCCACTGGGACTGCCGGGACGGCAACGGCTTCGGGCGCGGGCTGCCGATGGCGGCCGACAACGAGTCCAAGTGGGCGTACGCGAAGCCGCTGTTGACGTCCGTCGAGGTGGGCTGCCCGCAGATCGAGGGCGCCTCCGCCGCGTACCGGGACCTGTTGAGAATCCGTACGAGCGAGCGCCTCTTCGGGCTCGGCGGCACCGAGCAGGTGCGGTCGAAGCTGTCCTTCCCGCTGTCCGGCAAGGACGAGACGCCCGGGGTGATCACGATGGCGCTCGGCGATCACGGCAAGCATGCCAGGACCGGTGATCGTGGTGGTCTTGTCGTGGTGTTCAACGCGACGCCGGAGCGGCAGAGCCAGCGCGTCGAGGCCCTGGCCGGGACGGCGTACGCGCTGCATCCGGTTCAGGCCGAGGGGGCGGACTCTATCGTCAAGTCCAGTTCCTACGATCCAGAATCGGGCAGGTTCGTCGTTCCGGGGCGAAGCGTCGCCGTATTCGCCCGCACCGCCCCTTAGCGGACTAGCTTGGTGGGGCAGGCCCCGGACCCGGCCTGTCCCAATCGAGCTGCGTGCCCCGAGGGGCTGTGGACATGGACGGCGACGGCAAGCAGGGCAAGCTGACAGACCAGGCGGGTTCCACCGTGCTGGTCGTCGACGACGCGGCGGCGGGCCGGTACGCCATGGGCGCGGTGCTGCGCCGCGACGGACACCGCGTCGTACCCGTGGCCAGCGCGTCGGAGGCGCTCAGCGAACTCGACGTACGGCTGCGGGCCGGCGCCCTGCCCGACGTGCTGCTCGTCGACGTGGGACTGCCGGACATGAGCGGTTTCGAACTGTGCCGCCGCCTCAAGGCCTCGCCCCCGACCGCAGGACTGCCCGTCGTGCACTTCTCGGCCGCCGCCGTGGCGCCCCTCGACCGGTGCCGGGGCCTGGACGCGGGCGGCGAGGCGTATCTGACGGTGCCGGCGGAGCCCGAGGAGATCCAGGCGGTGGTACGGGCCGCGCTGCGCGGCGCCCGGATGCGCTCCGGGGCCGAGGCGCTGGTCCGGCGTCTCACTCGGCTCTCCGAGGCGATCGTGGCCGTGCAGGCCGCGCGGTGCCTGAAGGAACTCGCCACCGCGGCCGCCGCCGGCGCCGCCCGGCTCACCAGCGCCCCGGCCGCGGTCTTCGTCCTCGGCGAGGACGGCGAGCTCTACTCGGGCACGTCCGGTGCGTGGATCGCGCTGCCCGACGTCAGCGCGTACGAGGCCGTGGCCCGGCTGATGCAGCGCGGCATGGCGGGCCGGAGCGAGGTGCGCGACCTCGTCGTGCCCGCGCCGCTGTGGCCCCGGGGCTTCTTCCGGCCGGCCGGGCTCGACGACGCGCGGCTCACGCTGGCCAGGACCCAGGACGGCAGCGCCCTGGTGTGCCTCGCCACGCCCGCAGGCGGGATGCGGGTCCCCGAACCGGACACCGACCAGGTGGTCGCCCGACTCGCCCAGGCCACCGCCCTGGCCGCGGAGCCGCTCCTGATGTACCAGGTCGAACGGCATGTCGCGCTGACCCTCCAGCACAGCTTCCTGCCCCAGCGGCTGCCGGAACTGCCCGGCGTCCAGGTCGCCGTGCGCTATGTGCCCGCCTCCCGGCAGACCGAGATCGGCGGCGACTTCTACGCGGGTCTGCGCACCCCCGACGGGGTGCTCGCCGCGGTCGGTGACGTCGTCGGGCACTCGCTGGACGCGGCGACCGTCATGGTCGAGATCCGGCACGCGCTGCGCGCCTACTGCGTGGAGGACTCCGATCCCGGAGTGCTCGCCGAGCGGCTCGACCAGATGCTCCAGCACTACCACCCGGAGGTCACGGCCACCGTCTGCCTGATCCTCGTGGACCCGGCCACCGGCCGTACCCGGATCGCCAACGCGGGCCACATCCCGCCACTCGTCGTACGGGACGCGGGCGCAGCCGAGTACGTCAAGGTCTGCGGTCCGCTGCTGGGCCTCGGCCTGGACCGCCCGCCGCCGACCGAGATCCTGTTGGCCCCCACCGACCGGCTCCTCATGCTCACCGACGGCCTCATCGAGACCCGCGGCACGGACCTGGCGGTCTCCCTGGAGCAGCTCCGCACGATCGCCGCCGACGTCCCGCCCGGGGTGTCCGCCCTGTGCGACACGGTCCTGAGCTGCTTCGGCCATGACCGGGAGGACGACATCGCGCTGCTCGCCCTGCGACTAAGGTGAACTTGTTGCCCTAGAACAGGAGTGCCCATGCCGCAGATCACCGTCGACTACTCCGCGCCGCTCGCCACCGCCTTCGACCGGCAGGGTTTCGCGCTCGCGCTGCACGCGATGGTTGCGGAGACCGCTGCTGCGAAGATCGAGGCGTGCAAGACGCGGTTTCGGGTGACCGAGGACGTGGTGGTCGGGGCGGATGTGGTGGGGCATGGGCTTGTCCATGTCGGTCTTGCGTTGTTGCCGGGGCGTTCCGATGAGACCAAGTCGCTGCTGACTGAGCGGACGCTTGAGCTTCTGCGGGTGCATGTGAAGCAGGTTGATGGGCTGGTACTGCATGCGTCTGCGGAGGTTCGGGATCTTGAGGCGTCGTATCAGAAGTTCGTGGACTGAGTTTCAGTTTTGAGGTTGTGTGCGATGTGCCGGTCCGTGGGGGCTGGGCGCGCAGTTCCCCGCGCCCCTTTGGGGCGCGCCCCTGAACGTCTGCCTATGACGCCAGGGAGACCAAGCGGCCCATCAGGTCTGCGAAAGGGCCCTCTGCTGGTTCCTCGTCGAACATGCGGCGTAGCAGGGAGGCCATCTCGGGGTCGTATGCGGCGCTGACCGCGGCCAGGGCCGCGAAGTCGTGGACGAGTTGGGCCTCCAGTTCGCCGCGCGGGATCCGTCGTCCGTCCAGCCAGATCAGGGCGGTCGACTCGGCGAGCGAGATCCAGGAGCGGATGACGAGTTCCAGCCGGGCGGGCGGCTGGTCGATCCTCAGGTGCGCGAGGATCTGGAGGTACGCGGCCTGCCGGACGCCGTCGATGAGGGCGTTCGTGTTCGTCGAGCCCACTGCCGGGCCACCGCGCATCAACGCCGAGAAACCGGGCCCGTGTTCGTCGACGAAGTCGAAGAAGCGCCGCATGACCCGCAGCAGCCGCGCCCCCAGCGGCCCTTCCCGCGGCTCCACGAAACGTTCCGCCAGATCGTCCGAGGCTCGCTTCAACGCGGCTTCGTACAGGCTGAGTTTGCCGGGAAAGTAGTGGTAGACCAGCGGTCGCGAGATGCCCGCGGCGGAGGCTATCTCGTCGATGGAGACCTCGTCGGGCGAGCGTCGGCTGAACAGTTCGAGGGCGACGCCGATCAACTGCTGCCGCCGCTCGTCCACACCCATTCTGCGGCGTACCCCGGTTGTCATACGAACACCTTACCGATCGGATCCGGCCTTCAACGGACAGATTCGGTACGGGTGTTCACGTGTCACCACGGTCCCCGACGCTCGGCACAGTCCGTTGCCTCTCAGCGCAGCCCGTCGATGGACCTTCCGTCGGCCAGCCTGCCCTCCAGGCCCGCCTGCGCGCCCTGCTCGGTCCGTACGGCGAGCAGGTTGCCCCGGGCGGACCCGCTGATCCCGCCGGTGGCGCTGACCGACGCGGTGTCCCGGCTGCCGGCGGCGAGGAGATACCAGCCGCCCGTACCCGACTTCCACAGCACGCCCGCCAGCACATGGGGTTCCTTCGAACCGCAGGCGAGCACGTTCTCCGCCTTCGCCGCGACCGCGCCGTGCGGCTGGCCCGGGGCGTGGAACTGGGCCAGCACGCGGGTGCCCGCACCGCGCCAGGTGTCCGCGCGGGTGCACAGCCAGTCCGCGGTGCCGCTCGCGTCGGGCAGCGGCTGCCGGGCGAACTGCCAGACGTTCACCGAGCGCACCCCCTGGCCGCGTACGGACGCGAGGGAGCAGGCCAGCGGGGACCAGGCCGCCGCCGAGGCCTCGTGGGACCGGCCGGGACGGCCCGAGGTGAGGTGCGCCGGTGTCAGCTCGCCGAGGTCGGTCATCAGCCGGGTGCCCGAGGAGTCCCGCAGCTCCAGCGCGTTCCAGGAGCGGCACTCGCCCGTCTGCTGCGCGGGGCTCGCGAACGGCTCGGTCACGCCGTCCGCCGAGCGCCCCAGCCGGGTCGTACCGGAGGCACCGGACGGCGTGCCGGACGCGGACTTCAGCAGGTCGCGCACCGCGGCCGTACGTACCCAAGGGGCCGTCAGATAGCGGACGTTGCCGTCGCTCCGGGCGAGGACCACGGCGGCCGCCTCGGCCCCGCCGGCGCCGTCGACCCGGGCGAAGTCGAGGGCGGCGCCGCGTGTGCCGTCCGTCGGCTCGGCGTAGCGCGCGATGCGCAGCCCGTCGTAGAGCAGCACGACCCGGCCCTGGTCGACCTCGCCCGCGTACAGCAGCTGGGCGGGTCCCGGCGGGGCGCCCGCCGGGGTGCCGGGGGTCGCCGAGACCCCCACGGACTCGCCCGGGCGGGCCCATACGGCGAGCGCGCGGCGCAGCAGGGCCTTGTCGCCGGTGAGGTTGCCGCGGGCCGGCCACGCGGAGAAGTCGGTGCGCGCGGACGACTTCCAGATGTTCGCCGGGACGAGGGTCAACCGGCCCGGGTCCAGGGCGGCCTGGGCCGCCGGGTTCTGCGCGTACGGGGGAGCCGCCGCGCCGTCGGGGCCCCAGCCGTCGCCGGGCAGTCCGAGCAGTGCCCCGCAGACCGCGACGGCGGCGGCCGCGGCGAGCGCCGCCTTCATGTGCTGGCGGCGGCGCATCAGGTCCGGGGGCCGGGCCTGCAGGGAGCACGGGTCGAACTCGGGGGACGCCAGCAGGCCGTACCTGGCCTCCACCCCGTCGGCCTCGGCGAGCGCCGCGGCCGGGTCCTCCTCGCCCGCGGCGGCCAGCACCTTGCGCACATCCGCGTCGGCCAGCCGCTCGAGGCCGCGCAGGACATAGGCGGCGCGGGCCGGGGCGGACAGCGCCGACAGCCGCTGGTCCAGGGCGAGTTCGTCGGCGCCGCCCGAGCGCGGGAAGAGCCGCAGGCCCCACACCTGGGGGAGCAGCGGCGGCAGCTGGGCCCGCTTGGGCCAGGCCCTGAGCCGCAGCGGGCGGCCGGCCTCCAGCGCCGTACGCAGCACCTGGAGACGCACGTACGCGTATCCCGGGTCGCCGTCGCGGCCCTCGGCCGACTGCTGGGCCGGAATGACCGAGGGGTCACCGGACGTGCGGCCCCGCGGGAGTGTGCGCTGGGTGAGTGCGTGCGCGGTGAGCACCCGGCGGTTGCGGCCGAGGCTCGGTGGCAGCACCAGGTAGGCGAGCCGGACGAGCCGCGGGTAGTGCTCGACGAGCGCGGCCTCGGCCTGCTCGACGTCGACGACCGGTCCGGGTCCGGGAGTTCGTGCGGGGCGCGGGGCGACATCCTGTGACTGCACGTTCAGCAAAACGAGCGAATCGGTGGTTGGTCACCTGGACCGTCCGAACCGTCCCGACTGTCCGAACTGCTCCGAGTGCGCGGGGGAGTCAGCGCTCGGGCTCCACCAGCAGTCGCGCGTAGTTCGCCATCGAGCGCTGGTAGCGCGGCAGATGGGGGGCGAGGGCGCCGAGGACCAGCGACAGACCCTCGCGGTCGCGGCCCAGGCTGGACAGGCACAGCGCCAGCGTGGCGCGTACGGCGTCGTCCAACTCGTCGGAGGGGCCGTCGAGTTCGGGGGTGAGCAGCTCGACGCCCTCCTCCGGCCGGCCCATGTTCCGCAGGGAGCTGGACAGCTGGATCTTCGCCCGGCGGCCCTTGTACCCGCTGAGGCCGCGGGCCAGCGCCTCCCGGTACAGCGGGACCGCCCGGTCCGGGTGGCCAGTCGAGTCCCAGGCACTGGCCTGCTCGAACGGCCCGAGCGGGCTGTCGGCGGGCAGCTCGGCGACGAGTGCGTCGATCACGGCGCGGAAGTCCGCCGCCTCGGCCTGTGCGTAGTCGTCGAAGGTGGCCCACGCGGCCGCCGTGCGCGTTTCCCAGTCGTCGTTCACCGGCCCACCCTCGCACAGGTGTGCCCGCGAACGGCATTGGCTTTACGCTGCCACCGTGACCCGGCGAGACCGAGCCGGAGCTGATTCGCGTGTCCGGGCAGGAGTCGATTGAGCGCGGAGCGTGCGGGAGCCGTATCGAAGGTGGGCCCTTGCGAGGGCTCTCGACGGCGTGGGCCGGAATTGACCCGGAGGTACGTACGAATGAGTGTGACGAGGAAGAGGCTCGCGGGGGGCGTGGCCGGTGTGGCCGCCGCCCTGCTGGTGCTGACCGGCTGCGGCTCCGACGACGGCGGGGAGAAGGTCCCCGAGACCGCGAGCGGGAGTCTGGAGCACCTGGCCAGCGAGGCCGGCTGCAAGCCGAACATGCAGACGGACGCGGACACGATCCGGCAGGCCATCTGCAAGGACTCCGGTGAGAAGTTCGTCCTCGCGACGTTCGCCACCGACCGCGGTCAGCGTGAGTGGCTGAACGGGGCGAAGGACTACGGCGGCTACTACCTCGTCGGCCGCAAATGGGTCGCCGTCGGCGCGGAGAAGACGGTCACGGCGCTGCGCGGCCGGCTCGGCGGGATCATGGAGGAGGGGTCCGAGCACATGAATCCCGGTGGCAGTCACAACAAGAGCGGCCACAGCGGCTGACCGCGCCGGGCCGGAGGCAAGTCTTCGGGGGCGAGTTCGAAGGCAGGCCGGGGCAAGCGAAAGCCGGCGGTGGGAAATCCCACCGCCGGCTTCCTGCTGCTTACTGCCTACCGGGCCACTAGCAGTCCTGGCCGCTGTTGATGCAGTCGACCACCTGGTTCATCGTGTTCTCGTCGAAGAAGTTGATGAAGTCGTTGTGGTCGGTGATCGGCTTGTGCAGCTCTGTCGGGAAGCCGTCCACCGCGAACGGGTTCACGACTTGTCCGTTCTCGATCTGCGGGGCCGGAACGTCGTAGACCAGACGGGCCTGGAGCTGGGGGATGGCCTGGAAGCCGTTGGCGCAGGTGCCGTCCTCCTGTACGAAGGCCACGTGCGTGCGGTGGTTGGCGCTGTCGATGTTCTGGCCGTCCCAGCAGCTCTGGAAGTTGGACGTCCGCACCACGGAGCTGCCCTCGGGGCAGATCGGGTACTTGTCCGTCAGCTGCCGGTCCTCGAAGCCGGTGCAGCTCCAGTTCGTGTTGGCGTTGGCCAGGCCGTTGGTGAAGGCCTTGGCGTCACCGGTGATGATGCGCAGGGCCTGCGGCATCGCGACGACATCGCCCGCCTTGTTGCCGACGAACTTCAGCTCCGCCTCGGTGGCTTCCTGGATCGGGCCGATGTTGCCTTCCGCACCACCGCCGAGGTCGTTCGCGTCGAACTCGTCCTCACCGTTCTGCAGACGCAGCACCGGCCAGTAGTACGACGACTTGTCGCCCTGGTTCTCGCAGCTGGTGTCGGCCTGGAGGAACTGCTCGTCGCTGGTGAAGGCGTTGTTGTCCTGGTTGCCGACGTAGTCGTGCGTGTGCTGCGCACCGTTGTCGACACCCGGAGCGACGATCACGTTGTCCGAGTTGTGGTTGTCGTTCCCGTTGGTGCCACAGCTCGTGGTAAAGCTGCCCGTCGAACCGGTGTCGCCGTTCGCGGGGAGCCCGTTGGCACCCACGCCCTTGGCGCCGCCGTTCGGCTGGACCTGGGTGATGTCCTGGAAGTCGGCCGCCACCGGGCCGCCCTCCTGAACCTGGCCCTGACCGTCGCCCTGGTCCTGGCCTTGGTCCTGCCCCTGGTCCTGACCGTCGCCCTGGTCCTGACCCTGGTCCTGGCCTTGGTCCTGACCGTCGCCCTGGTTCTGACCCTCACCGGCGGCGGGCTGGTCGACCGCCACACCTTCACACCCGGCGAGCTGGTCGGCACCCTGGGGAGCCTGACCGCCCGCGCGCTTGATGTTGATGTTGATCCGGTCGATGGTGGCCGTCCGCTTGGACTTCAGCGGGCCGAGGATGGCGTTGTTGACGTAGCCGGGGTCCCCCGCCTGGGCCTGGCGAGTGTCCGCGAGGCGCTTGTAGGCCTCCGTGACCTGCTGGTCGAGCTTCGCCAGCTCCTGGTCTACACCGGAGCGTGCGCCGTCCGGCACATCCGTCAGCTGCTGGCCGACGTCCGGGCATTTGATCGTGGCCACTCCTGAGGCCGCGGTTGTCTGTGCGTTCCGCGTCGAGTTGTTGTCGGTCTCGTTCGCGGACGCGTACATATTGGCCGCAAGCAGTCCGCCGCCGCCCAGCGCGAGAGCCGCCGAAGCGGCTATCGCCCGGTTGGCGAGCGTGGAGCGGCGTTTACGGTTTGTGCGTCCCATGGAACTCCTCTGGCTTCCTTGCGGGGCATTGAGGCGCCCGACAGGAGGTGAAGCGGCTCCGTTCAATACGGAGGAGGTTCCTGGGGCGTTCAGAGGCCTCAGAAATTGATGAGAGTTCCGTGGAGCAATTGTGGCGCAAGGGACCCAGAAGCCCCTGAAGCAACGGCATTTGAGGGGCAACTATTGAATAACGTTCAGTGAAAGGCGATCACCGGTGCGGCCTTCGGTGCCTTTTCAGCTGCCCTGGTTCAAATAGGCGAGAACGGCCAGAACGCGACGGTTGTCGTCGTCCGAGACCTCCAGGCCGAGCTTCGCGAAGATGTTGGAGGTGTGCTTCGCGATCGCCCGCTCCGTGACCACCAGTTGGCCCGCGATCGCCGCATTCGACCTGCCCTGCGCCATCAGGTCCAAAACCTCCACCTCGCGCGGAGTCAGCCCGCCCAGCGGCCGGCCGTCCCCCTGCCGCCGCGCCAGCAGCTGCTGGATGACCTGTGGATCCATCGCGGTACCGCCGGCCGCGACCCGGCGCACGGCATCGATGAACTGCTCGGCGTCGAACACCCGGTCCTTGAGCAGATAGCCGACCCCGCCGGTCCCGTCGGCGAGCAGCTCACGCGCGTACAACTGCTCCACGTGCTGCGACAGGACGAGCACCGGAAGACCGGGTCTCGCCCGGCGGGCCGCCAGCGCGCACTGCAGCCCCTCGTCCGTGTGCGAGGGCGGCAGGCGTACGTCGACCACGGCGACGTCCGGATTCAACTCGGCGAGGGCCCTGGTGAGTTCGGGCCCGGTCTCGACGGCTGCGGCGATCTCGAAGTCGTACGCCTCCAGCATCCGGACCAGGCCGTCGCGCAGCAGGAAGAGGTCTTCGGCTAGGACAACTCGCAAGGGATCTCCATGGTCACCATGGTGGGACCGCCCGCGGGGCTGCTGACGGCCAGGATGCCGTCGAATGTACCGAGTCGCCGCTTGACTCCGGAAAGTCCCGACCCCGCGCCGATGGCCGCGCCCCCCGTGCCGTTGTCGGTGACGGCGATCCGCAGCATGCCGCCGTCCTGCCGGGAGCCGGGTTCCCCGGTGTGGTGCATGTCGACCCAGATGCGGTCGGCGCCGGAGTGCTTGACCGCGTTGGTGAGGATCTCACTGACGGCGAAGTACGCGGCGGCCTCCACGGGCTCCCCGAGCCGCCCGGGCAGGTCCACGTCCACCTCCGTGCCGATCGGCATCCGCAGCGCCAACGCCCGTACGGCGTCGCCGAGTCCGCGCTCGGCGAGCACGGGCGGGTGGATGCCGCGTACCAGGTCGCGCAGTTCGGTGAGCGCGTCGGCGGAGGACTTGCGGGCCTGGGCGAGCAGTTGCCTGGCCTTCGCCGGGTCCTTCTCGATCAGGGCCTCGATGGTGCCGAGATCCATGCCCATGGCGACCAGCCGGGCCTGCGCGCCGTCGTGCAGGTCCCGTTCGATACGCCGCAGTTCGGCCGCCGAGGTGTCGACGGCGTCGCGCCGCGTCTCGGTGAGCACCCGGACCCGCTCGGCGAGTTCGCCCTGCCCGGACGCGAGGACGGACCGGGTCAGCAGGAAGTGGACCCGCAGCAGGAAGGGTGCCGTGTAGTAGCCCGCGACGAGCAGTGCGGCGCCCAGCGCGGCCGCGGCCAGCGCCGTGCCCTGCCCGCCGACCGGCACGAACCCGTACCACCAGCCGACGCGCGTGCCGTCCGTGAAGACCCGCCACAGCCCGGCACCCAGGGCGAACCCCTCGAAGGGATAGAGGAGCAGCAGGGCCGGCAGCAGGGCGGTGACGAAACCCGCGGTCATGTCGACGGGCAGCCACATGAGGTCCCGCCAGGTCGCCGGATCACGGAGCAGGTGGAAGCACCGCGTCCACAGGTTGGCGCCCTTCGGGACCGGCCGGTACGCGGGCGGGATCCGCACCCCGCTCCACTCGGCCGCCAGTAGGCGCCGCAGGTTCGCGAGGCCCCGCACGCCCGCGAGTACCCACGGCGTCGTGACGATGCCGATGCCCACGGGCACCAGGACGAGCGACACGATGGTCAGCACGAAGAGGGTGATCGAACCGGCCGGCACCAGGACCGACAGCAGCAGCGCCCGGGCTCCGGCCAGTACGAAGGCACGCGTCCTTGTACGGATGTCCGTACGGATGTCCGGGTCCGCGGTGTCCGCGCTCATCGTCTCCATGACCTCAGTCTCACCGAACCGTCCGGCGCGGTCACTGGGCCAGGCACCCGGAGGGGGGTGTTGCCAGCCGCACCCCCGGGGGACCTGGATGTACCCAGTACCTATCCGCCCAGGACCTTCGCCTCCACCGCCGGGTCGAGTCCGACCGCCGGGCGGTCGGGGCGCTGGGGCGCGGTTCCGACGTCCTGGAGCCAGCGCCAGGTGTCGGCCACGGTTTCGGAGACCGGCCGGCACCGGAGTCCCGCCGCCACGGCCCGCGAGACGTCCGCGCTGTGGAGGGCCCCGTGCAACTCGCTCCCCGGCGGCACCCACACCGGGAGCTGCGTCCACGGCTCGATCCCGGCCTGGAGAATCACTTCGGGCTCGGTCCAGCGAAGCTCGGCCCCGCCGCCGGTGACGCGCACGCACGCGTCGAGGAGTGCCCCCGTCGTCGTATGCCCCTGCGGGCTGATGAGGTTGTACGCCCCGCTCGCCGCCCCTTCCACCGCCCCGAGCATCCACTCGGCGAGGTCGCGGACGTCGACGTACTGGAGCGGAAGGTCCCGGGGCCCGGGCGCCAGGACGGGTCCGCCGCGGGCGATCCGGGTCAGCCACCACGGCAGCCGCCCGATGTTCTCGTACGGCCCGAGGATCAGCCCGGACCGCACGAGGACGGACCGCTCCGGGCCGAAGGACTCCAGTACGGCCAGTTCGCCCCCGCACTTGTCCCGCGCGTAGTCGGTCTGCTCCGCGCCCGCCGAGGCCCCCTCCACCAGGGGAGCGTCCTCGGTGTAACCGGCGGCCGGCGGCCACGCGTACACGGAACAGCTCGACACGTACACGTACCGCCGGACCCGGTCCGCCAGCAGCCGTGCGGCATCCTGTACCGCCCGCGGCGCCGCCGACCAGGTGTCGACCACGGCGTCCCACTCGCCCTCGGCTCCGGCGAGCGCCGTGAGCTCCGCGAGCCCGTCGGGGGCGGTGCGGTCGCCGTGCAGGGACCGCACCCCGGCCGGCGGCGCGTGCCGCCCCCGGTGGAAGACCGTCACGTCCCAGTCGCGGGCGAGGGCCGCCTCCACGACCGCCCGCCCCGCGAACTCCGTACCACCCAGCACCAGAAGTCTCATACGGGTGACTCTGCACGGAACGCCCCGCCGACGGAACCGGATTCTGCTGCCAGGCAAACCGTTCCGCGCCGGAACCAATCCGGCAGGCAGGCCGCAGAAGGCCTCAACGCCCGGACGGTGGCGCGTACTTGTACCCGACCCGGCGCACCGTCTGGATCGTCTGCCGGTGCTCCCTGCCGAGCTTGCGCCGCAGCCGGGCGATGTGGACGTCGACCGTGCGCCCGTCGCCCACGTGCCCGTAGCCCCACACGGTGGTGACCAGCTGGTCGCGGGTGTGCACCCGGTGCGGACGCGCCACGAGATGCGCGAGCAGCTCGAACTCCAGGTAGGTGAGGTCGAGCGGCCGCCCGTCGACCTCGGCGGTGCGCCGCACGGTGTCTACGCGTACGAGGGAGTCGTCGTCCTCGGATTCCGCCGGGCCCGCGTCCGGCACGGCGACCGGCAGGAGGGGCTGCTGGTCGGCCGGTACGAGGACCAGGTAGCCGATCATCGGCGGCCGGCCCGGCAGCGTGGGAAGCGTGTGCGGGGGAGCGGGCAGCCAGGTGGCGCCCGGCGGCAGGAAGTCCGTGACGTCCACCGCCTCGTCCCGGTCGACGGCACGCAGCCGGTGGCGTGCCGGAGCCGTGACGGGGGAGGAGGTGACAGCGGAGAAGGAACGGGTGTTCGCCATGAGAGGTCAGCTCTTTCGCGCGAGAGGTCGTCGGGGGACGTACGTCGTGCGCGCTGGCCGAAGGCCGGGATGTACGGCGTTAGAGGGCCGGCGCGTTCGTCGCGCGGCAACACTCCCGGTCGAAGTCATGATGCTGACGGGAAGGCCAGAAGGGCTCCAGGTCATGACGACCTGTCGCGAGGTACCTCCGGAAGCCAGCCATGCCCCCATTGAAGCAGACCCTGAACAGCGACAGCAGCCTCTTCTCACTGGCCGGACACGGACTCCCCAGGGGCGCGGGGCTGTGACATGTGCGGCTCCGCCGCGTGGGCGCGACCAGCCCCCACCTACCCGCACGCGCCCATGCACCCGACGCCACCCCCGATCGCACGCAGAAGGGGCGCCCACCGCATAGGCGGGCGCCCCTTCACAGAGAACGGGAAACTCAGACCTGCCCAGCCTTGTCGAGCGCCGTGCAGCACGTGTCGACGATGAGCCGCGTCACCACATACGGGTCGACGTTCGCGTTCGGACGGCGGTCCTCGATGTAACCCTTGCCGTCCTTCTCCACCTGCCACGGGATACGCACCGAGGCACCACGGTTGGAGACACCGTACGAGTACTCGTTCCACGGGGCGGTCTCGTGCAGACCGGTCAGGCGGTCGTCGATGCCGGCGCCGTAGTTCTTGACGTGGTCCATGGGCTTGGAGCCCTCGCCCAGCGACTCACAGGCGGTGATGATGGCGTCGTAGCCCTCGCGCATCGCCTTCGTGGAGAAGTTGGTGTGCGCGCCGGCGCCGTTCCAGTCGCCCTTGACCGGCTTCGGGTCGAGGGTCGCGGAGACGTCGAAGTCCTCGGCGGTGCGGTAGAGCAGCCAGCGGGCCATCCACAGCTGGTCGGAGACCTCCAGCGGGGAGACCGGGCCGACCTGGAACTCCCACTGGCCGGGCATGACCTCGGCGTTGATGCCGGAGATGGCCAGACCCGCCTTGAGGCAGTTCTCCAGGTGCGCCTCGACGATGTCGCGGCCGAAGATCTCGTCCGAACCGACACCGCAGTAGTAGCCGCCCTGCGCGGCCGGGAAGCCGCCCTCGGGGAAGCCGAGCGGGCGCGAGCCCTTGAAGAAGGTGTACTCCTGCTCGATGCCGAAGATCGGCTCCTGCGCGGCGAACTTGTCCGAGACCTCGGTGAGCGCGGCACGCGTGTTGGACTCGTGCGGCGTCATGTCGATGTTCAGGACCTCGCACATGACGAGGACGTCGTCGCCGCCGCGGATCGGGTCCGGGTAGGAGGCGACCGGCTTGAGCACGCGGTCGGAGGCGTGACCCTCGGCCTGGTTCGTGGAGGACCCGTCGAAGCCCCAGATCGGCAGCTCGGCACCCTTGGCGTCGTCGCCCAGTATCTTCGTCTTCGAACGGAGCTTGGCCGTCGGCTCGGTGCCGTCGATCCAGATGTACTCAGCCTTGAAGGTCACGGGCCTCATCCTTCGGGGTGGGTCTCTAGGCGCACTTGCGGGTGCTGCGGCGCTGCGGCACTGGGGCGCCGCGGGGGATACCGGGCAGCCTGTCAACATGCATCGCCGTGGCCGCGAAGAACGTCGACACGAGGGAACACGATCTTGTCGACGCGGACGACTACTTCCAGTACCACGGTGGGATGGTCGCGATG
>NZ_JBFAHW010000070.1:0-53744 GCF_040654355.1 Streptomyces sp. NPDC050704
CCCGCACCCAACAACACACGACACGGGGTCTGGGGCAGAGCCCCAGGGGACGGGACGGGTAGGGGCGGCGGGGGCGAAAACCCTACGCCTGAGTGGCCGCCACCCACCGGTCCAACGTCAACTTCGCGGCCCCGGAGTCAACAGCCTCCGCCGCCTTCGCCATCCCTTCACGAAGCTGCTCCGCAAGAGACCCGGTCCCCGGCTTCAGAGCCACCAACGCCGCCGCCGAGTTCAACAGCACAGCATCCCGCACAGGCCCGGTCTCCCCGTTCAGCAACCGCCGAGCGACATCCGCGTTGTACGACGCGTCAGCACCCCGCAGGGCCTCCACGGGCACCAGCTCGATACCGACGTCCCGGGGATCGAAGGTCTCCCCGGTCACCTTCCCGTCCCGTACGACCCACACATGGGACGTGGACGTGGTGGTCAGCTCGTCGAGCCCGTCGTCGCCGCGGAAGACGAGCGACGAGTTGCCGCGCTCCGCGAAGACGCCGGCCACGATGGGCGCCATCCGCAGGTCGGCCACACCGACCGCCTGCGCCTTCACCTTGGCCGGGTTGGTCAGCGGGCCGAGGAAGTTGAAGACCGTCCGGATCCCCAACTGCCCACGTGCGGCGCCCACATGACGCATCGCCGGATGGAACTTCGTCGCGAAGCAGAAGGTGATCCCGGCCACCTCCGCCACCTCGGCCACCCGCTTCGGCGTCAGCTCCAGATTGACCCCGAGCTTCTCCAGCACATCGGACGCTCCGGAGGCCGAGGAGGCCGCCCGGTTGCCGTGCTTGACGACCTTCGCGCCGGTACCGGCGATCACGATCGCCGACATCGTGGAGATGTTGACGGTCTTCGCACCGTCGCCGCCCGTGCCGACGATGTCGACCGTCTCCCCCGGCACCTCGATCACGTTGGCGTGCTCGTACATCATCCGTACGAGTCCGCTGATCTCCTCGACGGTCTCGCCCTTGGCCCGCAGTGCCACCGCGAACCCGGCGATCTGCGCGTCGGTCGCCTCGCCGCGCATGATCAGATCCATCGCCCAGGCGGTGTCGTCCGCGCTCAGGTCACGGCCGTCGAGCAGGCCGTTCAGCACCCCGGGCCAGGAACGGCCCGCCGCGATGTCGCCTCCAGCGGGGGTCACAGCGTTCATCAGCCGCTCCTGGATCGTCCGGTCCCGGCGGTTCATACCGGGACTCGTATAGGAATGGCACCACCCTATCCAGCCCCGGGGACGGCAAAGAGCCCCGTCCGGGCAATGGACGGGGCTCTTACCGTGGCGATCAGTACAGATCAGGCATCGGTACGGATCAGGCAGGCGATCAGTGGTGACCGTGGCCGCTCGTGATCTCCTTGTACTCCTCAACGGTCGGCTTGGGGATCTGGTTGTCGTCCCCGTAGTACGCGTTGCTGAGCTTGGACCGCAGCTTCTGCGTGCCCTTCACCTTGCGCTCGACACCGTTCTCGTCGACCGCCGGGCCGATCGCGGCCGGCTCGTACTGCTCGTGCGACGTGAGAGTGTGCAGCTGCTCCTGGCTGAGCGGCTCGTGGATCTCGATGAACTCACCGTGCGGCAGGCGCTTGATGATGCCCGACTCGCGGCCGTGCAGCACCTTGTCCCTGTCGCGGCGCTGGAGGCCGAGGCAGATCCGCTTGGTGACGACGAACGCGATGACCGGGCCGACGAAGAACGCGATCCGTACGAACCAGGTGATCGAGTTGATCGACAGGTGGAAATGCGTGGCCCAGAGGTCGTTTCCACCACCGATCAGCAGGATCATGTACCACGTGATCCAGGCGACGCCGAACCCGGTCCTGGTCGGGGCATTGCGTGGCCGGTCCAGAATGTGGTGCTCGCGCTTGTCGCCGGTGACCCAGGACTCGATGAACGGGTAGACCGCGATCGCGACCAGCACCAGCGGGAAGACCATCAGCGGAATGAACACGCCCAGGGCGAGCGTGTGGCCCCAGAAGTTGATCTCCCAACCCGGCATCACTCGGATCAGGCCCTCGGAGAAGCCCATATACCAGTCGGGCTGAGCGCCGGTGGACACTTGATCCGGGCGATATGGGCCGAGCGCCCAGATCGGGTTGATCGTGGCGATCGCCGAGATGACCGCGACGAAACCGAAGACCAGGAAGAAGAAGCCTCCGGCCTTGGCCATGTAAACCGGCATGAACGGCATACCGACGACGTTCTTGTTGGTCTTTCCTGGACCCGCGAACTGCGTGTGCTTGTGGTAGAAGACCAGGATCAGGTGCGCCACCACCAGTCCAAGCATGATGCCCGGCAGCAGCAGGATGTGGACCGAGTAGAACCGTGCGACGAAGTCGCCACCCGGGAACTCGCCGCCGAAGAGGAACATCGAGAGATACGTGCCCACGACCGGCACGGACAGGACCGCGCCCTGCATGAATCGGACACCGGTTCCGGAGAGCAGGTCGTCCGGGAGCGAGTAGCCGGTGAAGCCGGTGAACATGCCCAGGACGAACAGCAGGAAGCCGAACAGCCAGTTGACCTCACGCGGCTTGCGGAACGCGCCGGTGAAGAAGACGCGCATCATGTGCACGAACATGGCGGCGAGGAAGATCAGCGCCGCCCAGTGGTGGATCTGCCGGATCAGCAGACCGCCGCGCACGTCGAAGCTGATGTTCACCGTGGAGGCGAACGCCTCCGACATCAGCTGCCCCTGCAACGGGACGTAACTGCCGTGGTACTCCACCTCGTTCATCGACGGGTGGAAGAACAGCGTCAGGTACACACCCGTGAGGATGATGATGATGAAGGTGTAGAGGCAGATCTCGCCCAGCATGAAGGACCAGTGGTCCGGGAAGATCTTGCGCATGTTGGCCTTGGCCAGGGAGTAGATCCCCAGCCGACCGTCGGCCCAGTCGGCTACCCGCTCACCGGCGGGTGCCTTCTCCCGCGAGCGCCCCGGCCCGTCAGGGCCTGATGCGTTCGTGTTGGTGGTCGTAGTGCTCATCCGCGCTCCCAGAACGAAGGACCGACGGGCTCTTCGAAGTCGCTGAGCGCCTCGAGGTAGCCCTCGTCGCTCACACCGATGCGCAGCTGCGGCAGGGCGTGACCGGCCGGGCCGAAGATCACTCGGGCACCGTCGGAGAGGTCGAAGGTGGACTGGTGGCAGGGGCAGAGAACGTGGTGCGTCTGCTGCTCGTACAGGGAGATCGGGCAACCGACGTGGGTGCAGATCTTCGAGTACGCCACGATGCCCTCGTGGGACCACTCGAGCTCGCGCTTGTCCTTGATGTTCGCCGGCTGCAGCCGGACGATCATCAGGGCCGCCTTGGCGATCTCGGTCTGGAACTCGTGGTCGTGCTCCTCCAGGCCCTCGGGCTTGGCGAAGGTGAGCGAGCCCACCACGACGTCGGAGGGACGCAGCGGCTCGTTCGTGTTCATGTTGACGAGCTTCAGGCCCGGCTTCCACATCGTGTGCCGCAGCTTGTCCTCCGGCAGCGGACCGAGATCGCGCAGCAGGACGACGGCGGACAGCGGGAACAGGGTCAGCGCGCCGAACATCGTGTTGCGGATCAGCTTGCGGCGGCCGAGCGCGGACTCCTTGGCGCCCTGCTTGAAGTCCGCGTGCACCTTCGCGCGAACCTCGGGCTCCGCCTCGATCGGGTGACGCTCGTCGGCGATCTCCACGTCGGACATCAGCGTGCGGGCCCAGTGGACGGCGCCCGCGCCGATGGCGAACAGCGCGATACCGAGCGTCATGCCCAGCGCGAAGTTCAGTCCGCTGATGTGCCCGAGCGGGAAGATGTAGACGATCTTGTCTGCCGGGATCGTCACGAACGAGGCGATGAAGCCGACCGTGGCCAGCATCGACAGCGTGAACATGAAGGCGACAGCGCGCTCGGAGCGCCTGGCGGCCTCCTCGTCGATGTCCTGGATGCGGTGCTCGTGGGGCGGCAGACCGGGATCCGCGAACGGGTCCTTCTCGTCCGCTTCCGCCAGGGCGCCGTGCTCGTCCTGCTCAGCGGGCAGGTTCTCTTCTGGAGTGTCTTCTTGGCTACTCATGACTTCTTGGCCTTTGCGGTCCGGGCGGCGACCCACACAGCGACGGCGATCAGACCGCCGAGACCGAAGATCCAGCCGAAGAGGCCCTCACTGACCGGCCCGAGGCCGCCCAGCTTGAGACCACCGGGGCTCTCCGAATCGTCGCTGTTGACCTCGTCGAGGTACGCGATGATGTCCTTCTTGTTCTTCTCCGTCAGCGTGGTGTCGGGGAAGGACGGCATGTTCTGCGGGCCGGTCTGCATGGCCTCGTAGATGTGCTTCGGGTCGACATCCTCCAGCGTCGGGGCGTACTTGCCGTTTGTCAGCGCGCCGCCCTCACCGGTGAAGTTGTGGCACTGCGCGCAGTTGGTACGGAAGAGCTCGCCGCCCTTGGCGATGTCCGCGCCCTCGGGGCCGTACTGGGCCTCCGTCGGTACGGACGGGCCGGCGCCCAGCGAGGCGACGAACGCCGCGAGCTGGTCGATCTCGGCCTGCGAGTAGATGACCTTCTTCTTCGGAACCTGTGCGCCCGGCTGCTGGGCCGGCATACGGCCGGTGCCGACCTGGAAGTCCACGGCCGCGGCGCCCACGCCCGCCAGGCTCGGACCGTCGGTGGTGCCCTGCCCGCCGGTGCCGTGGCAGCTGGCGCAGCCGACGGCGTAGAGCTTCTTGCCCTCGTCGATGGCGAGGGACTGGGCGGTTGTACCGGCCTGCGCCTCGTCCGCGGGCGCGAACGCGGTGTACAGCCAACCGGTGCACGCCAACGCGAGGAGTAGGACGACGAGCGCCGCCATCGGATGGCGTCGTCGTGCGGAGAGCTTTTTCACGGATTACCCCGGTGTCAGGATCTTCAGCGTCGATGCTTCTGGAATGTGCGCGGGAGCGGGCCCGGGCTACTTGATCAGGTAGATCGTGGCGAAGAGGCCGATCCAGACCACATCGACGAAGTGCCAGTAGTAGGACACGACGATGGCAGCGGTCGCCTGCTCGTGCGTGAACCTGCGGGCGGCGTAGGTACGCCCGAGGACCAGCAGGAAGGCGATGAGACCACCCGTCACGTGCAGGCCGTGGAAGCCGGTGGTCAGGTAGAACACCGAGCCGTACGGGTCGGAGGAGAGCGAGAGCCCGTCCTTCTTGACCAGCTCGGTGTACTCGTACACCTGGCCGCCGATGAAGACCGCCCCCATGACGAAGGTGACGATGAACCACATCCGGAGCTTCTTCACGTCACCGCGCTCGGCGGCGAACACACCGAGCTGGCAGGTGAGGGAGGAGAGCACCAGGATCGTGGTGTTGGTCGCCGAGAACGGAAGGTTCAGGCTGTGCGCCATCTCCTTCCAGTGATCGGGTCCCGTCACTGATCGCAGGGTGAAGTACATCGCGAAAAGGGCCGCGAAGAACATCAGCTCGGAACTCAGCCAGATGATGGTTCCGACGCTGGTGAGGTTCGGTCGGTTGACCGACGGGTGCGCGTGCCCGGTATCTACTGTCGTTGCTGTCGCCACGACCGACATTATGTCGGTCGCTTATCCCGCCCTCACTCCCGGGGGTGCCGTTCGGGGTGTCTGTGGGGTGTGTCCAGCCCGTATGGCCCATCGAAGCCCTGTCCGAACCAGTGCTGACGAGGCGTTCGAGGGAGTAGCATCCGCGCATCGGACCCTGTCCGTCTCTGTCTCTACGACGCTGATGTCCCGGAGGAAGAATGCAGCCGACCGCAACGGTGCTGGTCTACAGCGACGACTCCAACACCCGCGAACAGGTGCGGCTCGCCACGGGGCGCAGGCCCGCGACGGACGTTCCTCAGGTCGAGTTCATCGAGTGTGCGACGCCGGCCGCGGTCATCAAGGAGCTGGACCGCGGTGGGATCGATGTCTGCGTGCTGGACGGTGAGGCGGTGCCGGCGGGTGGCATGGGCATCTGCCGGCAGATCAAGGACGAGATCTTCAACTGTCCGCCGGTGCTGTTGCTGATCGGGCGTCCGCAGGATGCCTGGCTGGCCACGTGGAGCCGGGCGGAGGCGGCGGTGACCTTGCCTGTGGAGCCGGTGGAGTTTGCCGCTGCTCTGGCGGATCTGCTGCGGCGCCCTTCCGCTCTGAGCGCCTGATCACCGTAGAACCTGATGCTGCCTGGCGGCTGCGGGCCGTTTGTGGCTGGTCGCGCAGTTCCCCGCGCCCCTAACGGGGCCAGGGGTGCTGTCACACGGACTCTGGGCGTAGTTTTGCGCGGGCCTCGGGCGGTGGGCCCTCCGGCGTGCCTCCCACCAGGGCGCTTCCGTTGCGCCATTTTTTCCAGGTGAGGTTCCAGTCGCCGAAGCCGTTGCCGAACGGGTCCATCGTGTCGCCGTACGAGTTGACGACCTTGACGATGTCGCCGGGGCGCACGGTGTCGAAGAACCACTCCGCGTTGCCCATGCTCATCCCGGTGCAGCCGTGGCTGACGTTGGCGGACCCCTGGGAGCCGGCGGACCAGGGCGCGGCGTGCACGTACTCGCCGCTCCAGGTGACCCGGGTCGCGTAGTACACGGGCAGGTCGTACGAGTCCGCGCTGCCCTCGGCGATGCCGATGCTGGTGCCGCGCATGCGTACGAAGTACTCCTTGCCCAGCACCACCTTGACGCCGTTGCGGGTGTCGAAGCCGGGCTTGCCGGTGGTCACCGGGATCTCGTTGATGACCTCGCCGTTCTTGTAGACGGTCATCGAGTGCGCGGCGGCGTCCGTCACGGCCTCGACGCGGTCGCCCGTGGTGAGCTTCAGGGGCTTCGCCCTGCCGCCCCAGAGCCGTTCGGCGACCTTGATGCCGGAGAGGTTGCTGTAGGCCCTGATGGTGGCGTGGGCGGGCCAGTACTCCTTGGGGCGGTAGTGCAGCGTCCTGTCGTCCACCCAGTGCCAGGCGCCCTCCGCCGCGGGCTGTGAGTCGACCTTGAGGGCACGCTCGACAACGGCTCGGGCGGCCTTGTCCTTGACGGGGGTGCTGAGCTCGGCGGTGACGGGCTGGCCGACGCCGTACTTGCCCGTGTCGGGCCCGAACTTCACGTTCAGCCGCTTCTTCGTGGTGGGCGTGCTGGTGTCGAAGGAGAGGACCTTGCGGCCCGGGGCGCCGTCCTCGTCCTCGGTGCTCACCCGCACCGTGTAGCGGGCGCCCGCGGCGAGCGGCGAGGTGCTGTGCCAGCGGCCGCCGTCGGCGGACAGTTCGCCCGCCACGTACCGCCCGGCCGCGTCCTTGGCCGTCACGTCGGTGATCCGGCCGTCGGAGTCCTCCGCGGTGATCTCCAGGGGCTTGTCCGGGTCGGCCCGCCTGCCGTCGCCCGCCGGGGCGTTGAAGGAGATCTGTGCCGCCGCGTCGTACGGCTTCGCCGAGAGCGGGTGGCCGCCGGAGCCGCAGGCCGTGACGCCCGCGCCGAGGGCGACCACCAGCGCCGTGCAGCTGACGACCGTGCGGTTTCGCGGGCCCCGGAAGGTAACTGTGTGGCTCATGACCTCACGCTAGGAACGCCGGTCGGCTCCGGCGCGGCGAGTGGGCCGTCCGAGGGACGAAAAGCGTGGCAAAAGAGGGAGCCCGGACCCTCCTGACGGAGTGTCCGGGCTTCCTGGTGTCGAGCGCGTGTTACTGGTTCTGGTTCTCTCCGCGGTAGTACTCGAAGACCCAGCCCCACAGACCGATCAGGATGATCGGGGCCGAGAAGTACATCAGCCACCAGCCGAAGACGACGCCCATGAAGGCGAGCGCGCCACCGATGGCCAGGGACAGCGGCTGCCAGCTGTGCGGGCTGAAGAACCCGACCTCACCGGCGTCGTCCGCGACGTCGGCCTCCTTGTTGTCCTGAGCACCCGTGTCGACCCGCCGGGCCGTGAAGGCCAGGTAGAAGCCGACCATGATGCACAGGCCGAAGGCCAGGAAGAGCGCCGTGGTGCCGGCCGGCTCCTTCGACCACACGCCGTAGAGGACCGCGACGGCCAGCACGAAGAACGCCAGCCAGATGAACATCTTGCCTTGGACCTTCACTTGCCGGCCTCCTTGCCACCAGCGAGGGCCTTCTCACCGTGACCGGCGTTCTCGAGCTGATCGAGAGCGGCGATTTCGGGGTGATGCAGATCGAAGGCAGGGGATTCGGAACGGATCCGCGGCAGCGTGAGGAAGTTGTGCCGCGGCGGCGGGCAGGAAGTCGCCCACTCCAGCGAGCGGCCGTAACCCCACGGGTCGTCGAC
The DNA here is from genome assembly GCF_040654355.1 of Streptomyces sp. NPDC050704. Classification (NCBI taxonomy): domain Bacteria; kingdom Bacillati; phylum Actinomycetota; class Actinomycetes; order Kitasatosporales; family Streptomycetaceae; genus Streptomyces; species Streptomyces sp. NPDC050704. The sequence continues at coordinate 8,218 of NZ_JBFAHW010000070.1, forward strand.
CTCGATCTTCTTGCCGTACTTGGCGGTCTTCCACACGTTGTAGAAGAACGGCAGGATCGACAGACCGAGCAGGAACGAACTGATCGTCGAGATCGTGTTCAGCGCGGTGAACCCGTCGGCCGCGAGGTAGTCCGCGTACCGGCGCGGCATGCCCTCGGCGCCCAGCCAGTGCTGGACGAGGAAGGTGCCGTGGAAGCCGATGAACAGCGTCCAGAAGGTGATCTTGCCGAGGCGTTCGTCGAGCATCTTGCCGGTCATCTTCGGCCACCAGAAGTGGAAGCCGGAGAACATCGCGAACACCACCGTGCCGAACACCACGTAATGGAAGTGCGCCACCACGAAGTACGAGTCCGACACGTGGAAGTCCATCGGCGGCGAGGCCAGGATGACCCCGGTCAGACCACCGAAGGTGAAGGTGATCAGAAAGCCGGTGGCCCACAGCATCGGGGTCTCGAAACTCAGGGACCCCTTCCACATGGTGCCGATCCAGTTGAAGAACTTCACCCCGGTGGGTACCGCGATGAGGAACGTCATGAAGGAGAAGAACGGCAAGAGCACGCCGCCGGTGACGTACATGTGGTGCGCCCACACCGTCACCGACAGGCCGGCGATCGAGATGGTCGCGCCGATCAGGCCCATGTAGCCGAACATCGGCTTGCGGGAGAAGACCGGGATGACCTCACTGATGATGCCGAAGAACGGCAGGGCGATGATGTACACCTCTGGATGGCCGAAGAACCAGAAAAGGTGTTGCCACAGCAGCGCTCCGCCGTTGGCGGCGTCGAAGATGTGCGCGCCGAACTTGCGGTCCGCCTCCAGTGCGAACAACGCGGCCGCGAGCACCGGGAAGGCCAGCAGCACCAGGACCGCGGTGAGCAGTACGTTCCATACGAAGATCGGCATGCGGAACATGGTCATGCCGGGGGCGCGCATGCAGATGATGGTGGTGATGAAGTTGACCGAGCCGAGGATGGTGCCGAAGCCGGAGAATGCCAGGCCCATGATCCACATGTCGGCGCCGATGCCCGGGCTGCGGACCGCGTCCGAGAGCGGGCTGTAGGCGAACCAGCCGAAGTCGGCGGCGCCCTGCGGGGTGAGGAAGCCGGCCACCGCGATCAGCGAGCCGAACAGGTACAGCCAGTAGGCGAACATGTTCAGCCGGGGGAAGGCGACGTCCGGGGCGCCGATCTGCAGCGGCATGATCCAGTTGGCGAAGCCGGCGAACAGCGGTGTCGCGAACATCAGCAGCATGATCGTGCCGTGCATCGTGAACGCCTGGTTGAACTGCTCGTTCGACATGATCTGGGTGCCGGGACGGGCCAGTTCGGCGCGCATGAACAGCGCCATCACGCCGCCGATGCAGAAGAACGCGAACGACGTGACCAGATACAACGTGCCGATCGTCTTGTGATCCGTGGTCGTCAGCCACTTGATCAGCACAGTGCCGGGCTGCTTGCGCCGTACCGGCAGCTCGTTCTCGTACGAGTCTTCAGCCGCGGCGGCACCCTGGGGTTCGTTGAGGATGCTCACAGGTTGTTCGTCTCCCGGTTCTTCTCAGGGTCCGTCTGCTCGATGCCGGCCGGGACGTAACCGGTCTGGCCCTTCTCCGCGAGCTCCTTGAGGTGGGCCTCGTAACGCTCGGGAGAGACGACCTTCACGTTGAAGAGCATCCGGGAGTGGTCGACGCCGCAGAGCTCGGCGCACTTGCCCAGGAAGGTGCCCTCCTTGTTGGGCGTCACCTGGAAGGAGTTGGTGTGGCCCGGGATGACGTCCTGCTTCATGAGGAACGGCACCACCCAGAAGGAGTGGATGACGTCACGCGAAGTGAGGATGAAGCGGACCGTCTTGCCCTCGGGGAGCCAGAGGGTCGGCCCGGGGTTGTTCGTCTGGGGGTTGCGCTCACCCGGTGTGCCGCAGGTGTAGACGCCACCCGCGTCGGCCGGGTAGTCCTTCTTGAACCGGTCCGGAATGGCGGCCAGGTTCTTGTCGGTGCTCGCGTCCCCGGTGGAACCGTCGACGTTCTCGATGTAGTTGAAGCACCAGCTCCACTGGAAGCCGACGACGTTGACCGTCACGTCGGGCTTCTTCTCGAGGCTGAGGAGCTTCGACTCGTCACGGGCTGTGAAGTAGAACAGCACCGAGACAATGAGGAGGGGGACCACCGTGTACAGCGCCTCGATGGGCATGTTGTACCGGGTCTGCGGGGGAACTTCGACCTTGGTGCGGCTGCGCCGGTGGAAGATGACACTCCACATGATCAAGCCCCAGACCAGCACGCCCGTGGCGAGCGCTGCCGCCCACGAGCCCTGCCAGAGGGAGAGGATCCGTGGGGCCTCCTCCGTGACCGGGGTGGGCATACCAAGACGGGGAAAGTCTTCGTATGTGCAACCGGTGGCGGTCACCAGGACCAGGCCCGCAGTCAGTGCCTGCAGCAGCTTCCGCCGCATCGGGCGCCGGGGCGTGGGGGTACCGCCCGCGCCTTTCAGGCTGCGGGGGAGGTCGGAGCCGTTGGGACTCACGTAGCGCCTTCCCGAGAGTCTCGCCCGCGCTGTACGGCTGCGGCCTGGCCTTCTCGGTGGTCGGTCGCCGCCCTGCGTCGGGCAGGGGTTTGGATGTTTATGCGGACCAAACCCTACTGGACGCTTTTTGGGGTCGCGCGGGGAGGGTCCCCAACGCGCCGCCGGGCACCCCGAAGGGGTGGAATGAGTGACTCCGGAGGGCTTCTGACGGGGGTTTGGGACGCCTAGTAGCTCGGGGGGCGTGGCGAATACGGCGGCTGCGGGCCGTCAGTGGCTGGTCGCGCAGTTCCCCGCACCTCTAAAGAAGAAAGACATGGGGCGCAGCCCCGTCTTTCAGGGGCGCGGGGAACTGCGCGACCGGCCCCCACTCACCCGCAGCCAACGAACCGACCCGTGTACCCCCAGCCGCGCGCAGCGCATAGCGTGACGGTGTGTCCTACTTCGACGCCGCATCCTCCGCTCCCCTCCACCCCGTGGCCCGCCAGGCCCTGCAGGCCTCACTGGACGAGGGCTGGGCCGACCCGGCCCGGCTCTACCGGGAGGGCAGGCGGGCCCGCCTGCTCCTGGACGCCGCCCGCGAGGCCGCCGCGGAGTCGGTCGGCTGCCGCCCCGACGAACTGGTCTTCACCACCTCCGGCACACGAGCGGTGCACACCGGGATCACCGGCGCCCTGGCGGGACGCCGCCGCGTCGGGCGTCACCTGATCGTGTCCGCCGTCGAACATTCTTCGGTGCTCCATTCGGCGGAGGCACACCGCGGCGAGGGCGGGACGGTGACCGAAGTGCCCGTTTCGCGGACGGGTGCGGTCTCCCCCGACACGTACGCCGCGGCCCTGCGCCCCGACACCGCGCTGGCCTGCCTCCAGTCCGCCAACCACGAGGTGGGCACGGAACAGCCGGTGGCCGAGGTCGCCGCCGCGTGCCGCGAGGCCGGTGTGCCGCTGCTGGTGGACGCGGCGCAGTCACTGGCCTGGGGGCCGGTCGAGGGCGGCTGGTCACTGCTGACGGGCAGCGCCCACAAATGGGGCGGGCCCTCGGGCGTCGGGCTCCTCGTCGTACGCAAGGGGGTGCGGTACGCCTCTCAAGGTCCCGTCGACGAACGGGAGTCGGGGCGCGCCCCCGGCTTCGAGAACATCCCCGGGATCGTCGCCGCGGCGGCCTCGCTGCGTGCCGTACGGGCGGAGGCGGCCGCGGAGTCGGCCCGGCTGCGGGAACTGACGGACCGGATCCGGGCGCGGGTGCCGGAACTCGTCCCGGATGTGGAGGTGGTGGGCGACCCGGTGCGCCGGCTCCCCCATCTCCTCACCTTCTCCTGTCTCTATGTCGACGGGGAGACTCTGCTGCACGAGCTGGACCGCGAGGGTTTCTCCGTGTCGTCCGGATCGTCCTGCACGAGCAGCACGCTGACTCCCAGCCACGTACTGAAGGCCATGGGTGTACTGAGCGAGGGCAACGTCCGGGTGTCGCTGCCTCCGGGCACGCCCGAGCAGGACGTGGACCGCTTCCTTGAGGTGCTCCCGGGCACGGTCGCGGCGGTCCGCGAAAAGCTGGGCGCTCCGGTGACCGCCCCCGCGGTGTCCGCCGTACAGGGGGGCGACTCCCTCGTCGTCGACGCCCTCGGCAGGCGCTGCCCGATCCCGGTGATCGAACTCGCCAAGGTGATCGGCGACGTACCGGTCGGCGGCACGATCCGCGTCCTGTCGGACGACGAGGCGGCCCGACTCGACATCCCCGCGTGGTGCGAGATGCGGGGCCAGGAGTACGCAGGGGAGGAACCCGCGGAGCGGGGGACGGCGTACCTGGTAAGGCGCCTGACCTGAGCGGCGCCCCTTCAGGGGCGCGGGGAACTGCGCGACCAGCCCCCACGCGCCCGCAGGCAACGAATCACCCCGACCAAAGGAACCGAGACCTAAACCAGGTGCTCCTGCACCTCACTGGCGGCGTCATGCCCGTACGCCTTCGTGAACCGGTCCATGAAGTGGGACCGCCGCAGCTGATACTCCTGCGTGCCCGACGTCTCGATGACCAGCGTCGCGAGCATGCAGCCCACCTGCGCCGCCCGCTCGTGCGAAACCCCCCAGGCCAGCCCCGAGAGGAACCCGGCCCGGAAGGCGTCGCCGACACCCGTCGGATCCACCTTCGCCGTCTCCTCGGGGACACCGACCTCGACCGTGTCCCCACCGACGCTCTCGATCCGGACGCCGCGCGCGCCGAGGGTCGTCACACGGTGGCCGACCTTGGCGAGGATCTCCGCGTCGCTCCAGCCGGTCTTGGACTCGATGAGCCCCTTCTCGTACTCGTTCGAGAAGAGGTACGTCGCACCGTCGAGGAGAAGACGGATCTCCTCGCCGTTCATGCGCGCGATCTGCTGGGAGAAGTCGGCGGCGAAGGGGATCGAGCGGGTCCGGCACTCCTCGGTGTGCCGCATCATCGCCTCGGGGTCGTCCGCGCCGATGAGGACGAGGTCGAGCCCGCCCACGCGGTCGGCGACCGCCTTGAGCTCGATGAGGCGGGCCTCGCTCATGGCGCCGGTGTAGAAGGAGCCGATCTGGTTGTGGTCGGAGTCCGTGGTGCAGACGAAGCGCGCGGTGTGCAGCACCTCGGAGATGCGGACGGACGCGGTGTCGACGCCGTGCCGGTCCAGCCAGGCCCGGTACTCGTCGAAGTCGGAGCCCGCGGCTCCGACCAGGATCGGCGAGGAGCCGAGCTGGCCCATACCGAAGGCGATGTTCGCGCCCACGCCGCCCCGGCGTACGTCCAGATTGTCGACCAGGAAGGAAAGGGAGACCGTGTGCAGCTGATCCGCGACCAGCTGGTCGGCGAAACGGCCGGGGAAGGTCATGAGGTGGTCGGTGGCGATGGAGCCCGAGACTGCGATACGCACGGCTAGGACACACTCCTGGGAGGAGGGGGATTGACAGCTAACGCTATCGGGTTGACGCCAGGACTTCGAAGCAGGCAAAACTACCCAATAGTAGGGCTTTTTTCGTAGGCCTTGCGGTGCCTACGGTTCCGCTATGACGAACCTCAAGATCCAGGGCTCCGTTCCGCTCGATACCGAAGGCGGTCTCGTGGAGTTGCGCGGTGACTGCGCGCGTATGGCTCCGCACTGGGTCGCTCCCGCTCGGATCGCCGCCCTGCCCGTGTCGCCGTCACTCATCCACGGCGTCACTGTGCCGGTGGGCTCCGCCCGGCTGCTGGATGCCATGTCGGACTATGGCGACTAGGGCTCCGCGGAAAGGGCGGGAAACTGCGGGTCGTCTGTAGCTGCGGGTTTTCTGTGGCTGGTCGCGCCCACGCGGCGGAGCCGCACAATGTCACAGCCCCGCGCCCCTTCGGGCGCCTCGGCGCCCGGGAGGGAACCGTGCGCTCCCCCGGTGCGTCCCATTGCTGTCCCCCGTAAAGGGGATACGGGATACGACCCTGTTGTGCCCTGATCCGGTCCCTCTCCAGGTCGGACAGTGGTGCGGTAGAAGGAGCGATGCGGTGAACACCGAGCGACCCGACAACGACGCGGCCGGAGCCGCCGACGAGGACAAGCCGCGCCGACGGCGTTCGCCGGTGGTCGTCGCCTCGGTCGCGGCCGCGGTGCTGCTCGTCGGCGGCGGCGGAGCCTACTTCGCCGCGACCGCGTCCGGCGGCGGTGAGGACAAGGACAGCTCCGGTACGCCCGCCGGCGACGGCACACCGCCGCCGCTGGCCCTGGACGGCTACACAAAGGGCGGTACGGGCGACCCGAACGGCATCGCGCCCGGCGAGCCCGACCCGAACGGCGCGACCTACCGCGCCGAGGGCGAACTCCCCGACGGCCCCTCCTCCGCCGCCGTCCACCTTGCGAAGGGCGAGGTCACGGCGGCCGAGGTGGCCGGGCTGGCGAAGGCCCTGGACGTGGAGGGCACGCCGACGGCGGAGGGCGACGCCTGGAAGGTCGGGGCCACGAAGGACGGATTCGGACCGGGCCTGCGGGTGAACAAGAAGGCGCCCGGCACGTGGACGTTCAACCGCTTCGCACCCCGCACCGACAACTGCAAGAGCACCACGGTGTGCGAGAGCGGGTCCGCCGGGTCCACTCAGGACCCCGAGACCGACCCGGTGAGCGCGGACGCCGCGAAGAAGGCCGCCGCGCCCGTTCTCAAGGCCGTCGGCCAGGACGACGCGAAGCTCGACGCGAGCCAGCTCATGGGCGCCGTCCGCGTGGTGAACGCGGAGCCGGAGGTCGGCGGGCTGCCCACGTACGGCTGGACGACCGGCGTGCAGGTCAACGCCGACGGCCAAGTGGTGGGCGGCAGCGGCCAGTTGAAGGCGCCGGTGAAGAGCGACACGTATCCCGTCCTCGGCGCCCGGAAGACGCTCGACCTGCTGAACGGGTCCGGGACGGACAACGGGCGCGTGGGGATCGGCGGGTGCGCCAGCCCCGTACCCCTCGAAGGCGAGCTCAAGGGCGAGCTCAAGAACAGGAAAGAGGCGCCCTGCGACACCTCGCCCGTGCCGCCGAAGCCCGATCCGGTCGCCGTCGAGGACGCCGTGTTCGGTCTGGCCTCGCACTTCGTGAACGGGCGGCCGGCACTGGTGCCGTCCTGGCTCTTCGAGGTGCGGCCGGCGGGAGGCAAGGACAGCTTCACGGTCACGTATCCCGCGGTCGACCCGCGGTACCTGGCCGCCGCGCAGCCGCCGAGCGAGACCCCGGCCCTGCCGCCCACCCCGCGGCCGAGCGAGCCCGGCGACGGGAAGACCGAGGCGCCGGAGACGCAGAGCGTCAAGGTCGAGGGCTACAGCGCGGACGGCAGGGAGCTGACCGTGCGCTTCACCGGCGGCGTGTGCAGCGACTACTCGGCCTCGGCCGACGAGAGCGGCGACAAGGTGACGGTCCGGGTGACCGACAAGCCGTGGAAGGACAAGGTCTGCATCATGATCGCCAAGGTCTTCCACGAGAAGGTCGAGCTCAAGGAGCCGCTCGGCGACCGGAAGGTGGTCGGCGTGGACGGTAAGGCCGTGCCGCTGGAGAAGGATCTGCCGTCGCCGAACAAGTAGCCGTCAAGCAAGTAGCAGCCGAACAAGTAGCCTGCGGCTCGCAGTAGCAGTACATGAAAGGCGGCGCCCCGTTGGAGGGGGCGCCGCCTTTTCACGTACGAGGCCGGACTCGGCCGGGGCAGGCTTAGCTGAAGGAGTCGCCGCAGGCGCAGGAACCCGACGCGTTCGGGTTGTCGATCGTGAAGCCCTGCTTCTCGATGGTGTCCACGAAGTCGATGGAGGCGCCGCCCAGGTACGGAGCGCTCATGCGGTCGGTGACGACCTTCACACCGCCGAACTCCTTGACGACATCGCCGTCGAGGGAGCGCTCGTCGAAGAAGAGCTGGTACCGCAGGCCGGAGCAGCCGCCGGGCTGAACGGCGACGCGCAGTGCCAGATCGTCGCGGCCTTCCTGCTCGAGCAGGCCCTTGACCTTGGCCGCGGCGGCGTCCGACAGGAGGATGCCGTCGCTCACGGTGGTGGTCTCGTCCGATACGGACATCTGCTTCTCTCCCGGGTTGTACGGAGACTGCTTGCCGACGATTGCAACCGCCGGGGCCGCGGATTCATTCCGGGCCGAGCGTGTGTCTTGCGTTCTCTCTTCATGCTCGCACACCCGCCGGAACACGGACAGCGGCCTGTGGACAACCCCTCCGGGATTCACGTCACATCGACGCTATGGCCGTCGTCAAAGTGACGTGAAGCGGTTATGATAGATAACGTCATTTCGACGAAAAGGTTCGTCCCGCATGTCCCGCTGGAGCGCCTCCCCGCGCCTCCCAGCGAGCCGCAGAACAGAAAGGGTGCGTGTCGTGACCACCGCCCAGACCCAGGAGCTCGACGTACAGCCGACGCCCCTCGCCCTGCTGCTCCTCGGCCGCGAGGCCGACCCGAAGAGCGAGCGCGGCGTCGAGTGTCCCGGAGACCTGCCCTCGCCCTCCGACCCGAACCTGGTGGAGCGCGCCCGCGCGGCCAAGGAGAAGCTCGGGGACAAGGTCTTCGTCCTCGGCCACCACTATCAGCGCGACGAGGTCATCCAGTTCGCGGACGTCACGGGTGACTCCTTCAAGCTGGCCAAGGACGCCGCCGCGCGCCCCGAGGCCGAGTACATCGTGTTCTGCGGTGTGCACTTCATGGCCGAGTCGGCGGACATCCTGACCTCCGACGACCAGAAGGTGGTCCTGCCCGACCTGGCTGCCGGCTGCTCGATGGCCGACATGGCCACCGCCGAGCAGGTCGCCGAGTGCTGGGACGTACTGGCCGAGGCCGGGATAGCCGAGCAGGTCGTGCCCGTCTCGTACATGAACTCGTCCGCGGACATCAAGGCGTTCACGGGCAAGCACGGCGGCACGATCTGCACCTCGTCCAATGCCCAGCGGGCCCTGGAGTGGGCCTTCGAGCAGGGGGAGAAGGTGCTCTTCCTGCCCGACCAGCACCTCGGTCGCAACACCGCCGTCCGCGACCTGGGCATGTCCCTGGAGGACTGCGTCCTCTACAACCCGCACAAGCCGAACGGCGGGCTGACCGTCGAGCAGCTGCGGAACGCCAAGATGATCCTGTGGCGGGGCCACTGCTCGGTGCACGGCCGCTTCTCGGTCGACTCGGTCAACGACGTGCGCGAGCGCATCCCGGGTGTGAACGTCCTCGTCCACCCCGAGTGCAAGAACGAGGTCGTGGCCGCCGCCGACTACGTGGGCTCCACGGAGTACATCATCAAGGCCCTGGAGGCGGCTCCGGCCGGCTCGAAGTGGGCCATCGGCACGGAGCTGAACCTGGTCCGGCGGCTGGCGAACCGTTTCGCTCCCGAGGGCAAGGAGGTCGTCTTCCTCGACAAGACGGTCTGCTTCTGCTCGACCATGAACCGCATCGACCTGCCGCACCTGGTGTGGACTCTGGAGTCGCTGGCCGAGGGCAACCTGGTGAACCGCATCGAGGTGGACCGGGAGACCGAGCAGTTCGCGAAGCTGGCGCTGGAGCGGATGCTGGCGCTGCCGTAGGTCCGTACGGAGGCCTCGCTCACCCCGGGACGGGTTTCCGCTCGGGGTCGGCGGGGTCGAGGGCGAAGACGGTGCCGTCCGGGACCGCGACCACCAGCGCTCCCTCGGCCAGCACCACCTTCGGGTCGTTCCAGCCGCTGGAGGTCGTCGCCCCGGCACGCGGCAGCGTCTCCCACCGCACCTTGCCCCCGCGGGCATCGACAGCGGCCACCCGGCCGGTGGGGGTGGTCATGTACAGGGTTTCGGTGCGCCGGTCGTACCGCGCCTCGCCCGGCTGCTCCAGGCTGGTCGGCGTCCGCCACAGCTGCTTGCCGGTGCGGGCCGACACCGCGGTGACCTCGCCGCTGGACGCGACGAACCACAGCGTGTCGCCGGCCAGCGTCGCGTGCCCGAAGTACTTCTTCGCCAGCTTCGTCGTGCTGCGGGCGCCGCTGTCGGGGTCCACCAGCACGATCCGGACGTACGGCAGGTCCGACGCGAGCTCGTCGTCCGAGCCACCCCACTCCAGGAACAGCAGCCGGCCGTCGAGGGTCCCGGCCAGGCCCGCGTTGTACGGGGCCGTCAGCCGCGTCGTCGAGCCGTCGGCCGCGTCGAACGCGAGGACCACGGAGTCCTTCGGTCCCTCCTCCTCGGGGATGCACTGCGTGTACAGGGTCCCGTCGACCTCGACGAACCCGCAGTAGTCGGCGGGCAGCCGGCCGGTCCAGCGCTCGGCGCCGGTGCGGGCGGAACGGGCGGTCACCGTGCGGCCACCGCCGTCCGGGATGACGACCAGGTCGCCCGAGTAGAACGTGTCGGCGCTCGTCTCGGGAACCGGACGGGTCCAGAGCCGCTCGCCGTGCTCGGTGTCGAGGGCCACGACGCTGACCGCGTCATTGTCGCCGTCACCACTGCTGAGGATCTGCTGGACGACCATCGTCCCGTCCCGGACCCCCAGGAGGGTGGTGGAATACGCCCCCCTCTCGGTGCCGGGCCGTGCGAGGTCGGCCCGCCAGACGGTCTCGCCGGTCACGCCGTCCAGCCGTACCGGAAGGACCCCGTCGCCCACGCAGTAGACGGCGCCCTCGTCCACCTGGCAGTCGGGCCCGCTGTCGACCCCGTTGCCGTCCTCTGCCAGCGGTTTCCCGGCACCGCGCGCGGCGGTCTCGAACACCGTCGTCTGCCAGGGCCGCCAGCCGTCGGGCAGCGTTCCCTGGCTCTCCGCCTGTCCCGGCCCGGTCAGCAGATAGGCCGTCAGGCCCAGGGCCAGCGCGCCGACCGTGCCGGTCGCGGCCCACAGCGGACGGATACGGCTGCGGCGGTCCGCGGGGCCGGCGTCCCGCGCGGCGGTCCTCCCGGGGCCGGCCGGCCCCGACATGTCCCGGCGCAGTGTCACCGTCGCCGGGTCGCCGTCGGCGTCCCACTCCGGCAGGACCGCCGCGAACTCCCGTGCCAGCTCGTCGAGTCCGGGCCGCTGCGCCTCGTCCTTGGCCAGGCAGCGCTCCAGGACCGTGCGCAGCGGCCCGCCCACCCCGTCCAGCACGGGCTCGTCGTGAACCACCCGGTAGGCCGTCAGATAGGGGCTGTCCGTGTCGAACGGACCCCGCCCGGTCACCGCGTACACCAGCAGCGCGCCCAGCGAGAAGACGTCCGAGGCCGGACCGACCGTGCGGGCGTCGGTGAACTGCTCCGGGGACATGAACGGCGGGGTGCCGATCATCTGACCGGTCTCGGTCAGGGTCTGGTTCTCCGCCGCGCGGGAGATGCCGAAGTCGATGACCCGGGGGCCGTCCTCGGCCATCATGACGTTCGCCGGCTTCAGGTCGCGGTGCACGACCCCGGCCCGGTGGATGTCGCGCAGCGCCTCCACCAGACCGAGCGCCAGCTGCCGCAGCTCGGCGGGCCGGAGCGGGCCCCCGTCGCGAATCCGCTGCGCGAGCGAACGACCGGCCACGTACTGGGTCGCCATCCACGGCCGCGCCGCCTCCGGGTCGGCGTCCACGACCGGCGCGGTGAAGGCGCCGCTCACCTTGCGGACCGCCTCGATCTCCTGTCGGAACCGGGCCCGGAAGACGCTGTCCGCGGCGTACTGGGCGTGCACCACCTTGACCGCGACCTCACGCCCCGAACGCGCTCTGCCCCGGTAGACGACGCCCATGCCCCCGGCTCCGAGCCGGTCGACCAGCTTGTACCCGCCGACCGACTTCGGGTCGTCCCTGTGCAGTGGCACCGCCCGAATCCCCTTCCCCCGTAAAGCAGTTCGAGCCCACAGGATACGTAACGGCACACGACTGCGGCCGGGCACCGAGCCGTTGGGGGCTCGGTGCCCGGCCGTCATGGGTCGGGCTGTGCGGGTGTGCGGGTGTGCGGGTGTGCGGGTCAGGCCGTCACACGCCCGCGGGCTCCTGCTCCGACTGCGCGGGCGCCTGGGCCTTCTTCTCCCGCTTCGCCGCCTTCTTCTTCGCCCGGCGCTCCTTGCGGAGTTCGACCATCGCGTAGAGCGTCGGGACGAGGAGCAGGGTCAGCAGCGTCGACGTGATCAGGCCGCCGATGACGACCACCGCCAGCGGCTTGGCGATGAAGCCGCCCTCGCCGGTGATGCCCAGTGCCATGGGCAGCAGGGCGAAGATCGTCGCCAGGGCTGTCATGAGGATCGGGCGGAGGCGGTGGCGACCGCCTTCCACCACGGCTTCGACGACGCCGTAGCCCTGCTTGCGGTACTGGTTGATCAGGTCGATCAGCACGATCGCGTTCGTGACGACGATGCCGATGAGCATCAGCATGCCGATCATCGACGGGACGCCCATCGGGGTGCCCGTCAGCACCAGCAGGCCGATCGCGCCCGTCGCCGCGAACGGGATCGAGACGAGCAGGATCAGCGGCTGGATGAGCGACCGGAAGGTCGCGACCAGCAGCATGAAGACGATCGCGATCGCCGCGAGCATCGCCAGGCCCAGGTTCGCGAACGCCTCGTCCTGGTCCTCGGAGACACCGCCGATGCTGGCCGTGGCCCCGTCCGGCAGCTTCAGCGCGTCGAGCTTCGACGTCAGGTCGGCGCTGACCGCACCCGTGTTGTCGCCCGTCGGCTTCGCCGTGATGGTGGCCGCGCGCTGGCCGTCGATACGGGTCATCGACACCGGGCCGTCGACCAGTTCCACCGTCGCGATGTCGCCGAGCTTCACGGCCCCGAGGTTCAGGTCCTTCAGCTCGTCCAGTGTCTGCGCGGGCTGCGCGGACTTGACGACCACATCACGCTCGGTGTCGTCCAGGATGGCCTTGCCGCTGGTGGTGCCGCGCACCGCCTGGGTGACGGCCGCGCCGAGGGTCGTGTCGTTGAAACCGGCCGCCGCCGCTTCGGAGTTGGCCTTGACCGAGATGCGCGGCACGGACTGGGCAAGGTCGCTCGTGACGTCCGTGACGTCGTCGAGGCCTGCGACCGCGTCCCGGACCTCCTGCGCCGCCTCGCGCAGCACGTCGGCGTCGGCGGACTTGACCACCACGCTCAGGTCCTGGCTGCCGAAGCCGTCGCCGGCCGCCACCGTCGTCGTACCGACCCCGGAGAGCTTGCCGAGACCCTCGTCGATGCGGTCCTGGACGTCGTCGAAGGAGGCCGAGTCGGCGACCTTGACCGTGTACGAGGCCTGGTTGGTGTCCGTGCCCCCGCCGAACGCGGCCATGAAGCCGGAGGAGCCGATCGTGACCTGGTAGTCCTCGACGCCCTCGACGCCGTCGAGCATCTTCTCGACCTGCTTGGCCGAGGCGTCGGTCGCCGCCAGGCTGGTGCCGGGCTTCAACTCCTGCTTGACGGTGATGACTTCCTGCTCGCCCTGGTCGAAGAAGTTCGTCTTCAGCAGGGGCGCCATGCCGAACGTACCGATGAAGACCGCCACGGCGATCGCCACACTGGTGAGCCGGCGCCGGGTGGCGAAGCGCAGGACGGGAACGTAGAAACGCTGGAGGCGGCTGCGCGCCTCCTTCTCCTCGGCCTTGCGGCGCGCCTCCTCCGGGTCGGCGCCGCGCACGTCCTTGGGGGCGCGCAGGAACCAGTACGAGAGGACCGGTACGACCGTCAGCGAGACGACCAGCGAGGCCAGCAGGGCCGCCGTCACCGTCAGCGAGAACGAGCCGAACAGCGCGCCGACCATGCCGCCGGTCAGGCCGATGGGCAGGAAGACCGCGACCGTGGTGAGCGTCGAGGACGTGACCGCGCCGGACACCTCCTTCACGGCGTTGAGGATCGCCTCCTGGCGCTCCTCGCCGTAGCCGAGGTGCCGCTTGATGTTCTCCAGGACCACGATCGAGTCGTCGACCACGCGGCCGATGGCGATGGTCAGGGCGCCCAGGGTGAGAATGTTGAGCGACTCGCCGCGGGTCCACAGCACGATCAGCGCGAGGACGACCGACAGCGGGATGGAGACCGCGGTGACCAGCGTCGAGCGAACCGACGCCAGGAAGACCAGGATGACCAGGACCGCGAAGAGCAGACCGAGGCCGCCTTCGGTGGTCAGGCCCTTGATGGACTTGGAGACGGCCGGGCCCTGGTCGCTGACGACGGTCAGCGTGGCGCCGGAGCCGAGGTCCTTGCGCATGTCCGCGAGCTTGTCGTCCACCGCGTCGGAGACCGCGACAGCGCTGCCGTCCTGGTCCATGGTGACCGAGACGGCGAGGCTGGGCTTGCCGTCCGTGCGGGTGATGGACTCCGCCTTGGCGGGCTCCTCCTCGACCGTGGCGACGTCACCCAGGCGTACCGGCTTCTTGGCGCTCGCGCCCTCGCCGGTGACCATCAGGTCCTGGATCTGCTTCAGCGAGGTGAAGCCGCCGCCGACCTGGACGGTGCGGTTGCTGCCGCCCTCGTCGAAGGAGCCGGCCGGGACGGTCGCGCCGCCGGCCTGGAGGGCCTGGCCGAGCGCGGCGGAGTTCAGTCCCGCCTTCGCCAGCTTCGCGTCTTCGGGCGTGACCGCGACTTCGAGGTCCTGGACGCCGTCGACCGTGACCTGGGCGACGCCGTCGATGGCCTTCAGGTCCGGGACGACCGTGCGGTCGAGCTGGTCCGAGAGGGCCTGCTGGTCCTTGTCGGAGGTGACGGCGAGCACCACGGTCGGGATGTCGTCCGTGGAACCGGCGACGACCTGCGGGTCCACGTCGTCCGGGAGCTGGACGCGGGCCCGGTTCACGGCCTGCTGGACATCGGCGACGATCCGGTCGGAGTCGTTGCCGTAGTCGAAGGACGCCATGATCAGGGCGTTGCCCTCGCTGGCCGTGGAGGTGACGCCGGAGATGCCGTCGACCGCTTCGAGGGTGTCCTCGATGGGCTCGACGACCTGCTTCTCGACCACGTCGGGCGACGCGCCCTGGTACGGCGCCAGGACCGACACCATGGGCAGTTCGATGGTGGGCAGCAGCTGCTGCTTGAGCTGTGGGATCGCTATCGCCCCGAAAGCGAGCGCGATGATCGACATCAGCCCTATGAGGGCCCGTTGTGCGAGGCTGAACCTGGACAGCCAGGACATGGGTAGCGGATCTCTCTTCTGTGGCTCGGACGACAGCGGGGACGGATGGGGCACATGTGAGCGCCCGCCTCTACACCCTGAGCCATCGCCGAGACCCGAACCCTCGCCCCCAGGTCCCGTTTCCTTATACGGCGCATACCGCGACCGCAGTACGTCCCGGGGGCGCTCACTCCACCCTTGGGCGTACCAGTCCTGACTCGTACGCGATTACCACGAGCTGGGCCCGGTCGCGCGCTCCCAGCTTGGCCATGGCCCGGTTGACGTGCGTCTTCACCGTGAGCGGGCTGACTTCGAGCCGCTCGGCGATCTCGTCGTTGGAGTGCCCGCCCGCGACCTGGACCAGGACCTCGCGTTCCCGGACCGTCAGCGCCTGGAGGCGTTCCGCGCGGGCGGGGTCCCGGTCGTCGTCGCCGTCGCCCTGGGCGAGGAACTTGGCGATCAGTCCCTTGGTGGCCGCCGGTGACAGCAGCGCCTCGCCGCCCGCCGCGACCCGGATGGCGTTGAGCAGCTCGTCGGGCTCGGAGCCCTTCCCGAGGAACCCGGAGGCTCCGGCCCGCAGCGACTGCACCACGTACTCGTCGACCTCGAACGTCGTCAGCATGACCACGCGTACGTGGGTGAGGCCGGGATCGGCGCTGATCAGCCGCGTCGCGGCGAGACCGTCGGTGCCGGGCATACGGATGTCCATCAGGACGACGTCGGCCCGTTCGTCGCGGGCCAGCCGCACCGCCTCCGCACCGTCCGAGGCCTCGCCGACGACCTCCATGTCGGGCTCGGAGTCGACCAGGACGCGGAACGCGCTCCGCAGCAGTGCCTGGTCGTCGGCGAGCAGGACGCGGATGGTCATGCGGGGTCCCCCGGAGATGCGGTGGTCGTGGATGCTGTGGTTGTAGATGCGCGGGTCGTGGCTGTCGCCGACGCCGAGGTGGTGGACGTCGAATTGGTGGACGTCGTGGATGTCGTGGTTCCGGTGCGGCTCTTGACCGGCAGGATCGCATGGACCCGGAAGCCGCCTCCGTATCGGGGTCCTGCGGTGCAGCTGCCGCTGAGCGCGGTGACCCGCTCGCGCATGCCGAGGAGGCCGTGCCCGCCGTTCTCCTCCAGCCGGGCCGCCGCGTCGTCGCCCGGCCCGTTGTCCAGCACGGTGATCTCCACGTTCGGCCCCACGCGTACGACGCTGACCTCGGCCTTCGCCTCCGGACCCGCGTGCTTCTGCACGTTGGTGAGGGCTTCCTGGATGATGCGGTACGCGGCCAGGTCCACGGCGGCGGGCAGGGTGGTGCCCTGGTCGGTGCGGGCCACCTCGACGGGGAGGCCCGCGTTGCGGAAGGTGCCGACGAGTTCGTCGAGGCGGTGCAGTCCCGGGGCCGGCTCGGTGGGCGCCTCCGGGTCGCCGGACTGTCTCAACAGGCCGACCGTGGCGCGGAGTTCGTTGAGCGCGGAGCGGCTGGCCTCGCGGACGTGGGCGAGCGCTTCCTTGGCCTGGTCGGGGCGTTTGTCCATGACGTGCGCGGCGACTCCGGCCTGCACGTTGACGAGGGCGATGTGGTGCGCGACGACGTCGTGCAGGTCGCGGGCGATGCGCAGGCGTTCCTCGGCGACGCGGCGGCGGGCCTCTTCCTCACGGGTGCGTTCCGCCCGGTCGGCGCGCTCGCTTATGGCGTGCACGAAGGCACGGCGGCTGCGGACCGCGTCACCGCCGGCGGCGGCCATGCCGGTCCAGGCGAAGATGCCGAGGTTCTCCTGTGCGTACCAGGGCAGCGGGCCCGCGAGCATGGCGATGCCCGTCAGGACCGTCATGGTGAGCAGGCCGACCCGCCAGGTCGTGGGGCGGTCGGTCGTCGCCGCCACGGTGTAGAGGGCGACCACGGCGGACATCGCCACGGGGGCCCTGGGGTCGCCGGTCAGCAGCTCGACGGCGGACAGGACGCCGGTCACGGCGAGGACCCGCATGGGGTGGCGGCGGCGGAAGACCAGGCCGGTCGCGGCCAGTGCCATCAGGGTGAGGCTGAGGGCGTCCGGGGTGCGGGCGCCCCACATCGGGCCGTGCGGGCCGTTGGGCTCCGCGAACGAGGCGACCACCATGCACGCCAGGACGGCTGCCGCCAGGGCTCCGTCCACCACCAGTGGGTGTGCCCGCATTCGGCACCGGGCGCGCTCTAGTGTGCTCACGTCTGTTTACGGTACGGGGCCCTGGCGGGGGGCGGAACGGGTGCTGGCGGTAATCGGTGCCGGTCGGGTGCGGGTGGGCCTTTTTCGCCCCCGCCGCCCCTACCCGTCCCGTCCCCTGGGGCTCCGCCCCAGACCCCGTGGGGTGTTTCGTCGGGTGCGGGTGGGCTGTGGCTGGTCGCGCAGTTCCCCGCGCCCCTGAGGGGGCGGGGCTACGCCCCTGCCCCCTCAGCCTGGGATCAAGCCGTCGTCGGTCAGCATTTTCCGGACCTCCTCCAGGGTCGCTTCGGGCGACGGGAGGATCAGTTCGGAAGGTTCCAAGGCGTCGTCGGGGAGTGGTGTGCCGAGACGGCGTACCGCGTCGAGGAGTGCCCCCAGCGTGCGCCGGAAGCCCTCCTCGTCGCCGGACTGCATCTCCGCGAGGAGCTCGTCGTCCAGCTCGTTCAGTTCGGTGAAGTGGCTGTCGGCCAGCCTCACCTGTCCCTCCCCCATGATCCGTACGATCATGACGCCCTCCTAGGCGTGGGACTACGGCGCAGGACTACTGCTTGTCGAAGCGCGGAGTGTCCTGCGGCTGCTGCTGGGACTGAGTCTCGTCCTTGCCGCCCTCGATCGCCTGCTGGGAGGAGGAACCGCCGGCCAGCTCGGCCTTCATCCGCTGGAGCTCCAGCTCCACGTCCGTGCCACCGGAGAGCCGGTCCAGCTCGCTCTGGATGTCGTCCTTGGCCAGACCGGACGAGTCGTCGAGGGCGCCGGAGGCGAGCAGCTCGTCGATGGCCCCGGCACGGGCCTGGAGCTGCGCGGTCTTGTCCTCGGCCCGCTGGATGGCCATGCCGACGTCGCCCATCTCCTCGGAGATGCCGGAGAAGGCCTCGCCGATCCGGGTCTGCGCCTGGGCGGCCGTGTACGTCGCCTTGATCGTTTCCTTCTTCGTACGGAAGGCGTCGACCTTGGCCTGGAGCCGCTGCGCCGCGAGCGTCAGCTTCTCCTCCTCGCCCTGGAGGGTCTGGTGCTGCGTCTCCAGGTCGGTCACCTGCTGCTGGAGGGCGGCACGGCGCGACAGCGCCTCACGGGCCAGGTCCTCACGGCCCAGCGCGAGCGCCTTGCGGCCCTGGTCCTCCAGCTTGGACGACTGGTTCTGGAGCTGGTTCAGCTGCAGTTCCAGACGCTTGCGGGAGGTCGCCACATCGGCGACACCCCGGCGCACTTTCTGCAGCAGCTCCAGCTGCTTCTGGTACGAGTAGTCGAGGGTTTCGCGCGGGTCCTCGGCCCGGTCAAGGGCCTTGTTCGCCTTCGCGCGGAAGATCATCCCCATACGCTTCATGACACCGCTCATGGGCTTCGCGCGCCCCCTTCTGACGGACTCCAGCTCCAGCGACTGCAACAGAACCCACAGTACGGGCCCTGCATCCATTACCGCACTGTTCGGGGACGGATGCGCTCATCCCCAAGGACGACTACTGACCACCCCGCTCCGGCGTAAGGAGTAGGTGTCCCCCGGGGTTCGTCCCGGGGTAGTCCCGGAGAACCGCCGGGCCGCCACCCTTTTAAGGCTCCTCTGTCCCACTACAGACGACCGGTGTTGCCGGATCGTTCCCCACTCGGCTGCCGTCCATGCCTCCGCACCCATTACCCTTGGGTTTTGTGTTCCGTAGCCGTGCCAAGGATGAGAAGGCCCCCGCCGACAAGGCGCCGGTGACCGACTCCACTCAGCCCCGTGACCCGCAGGCCCCCAAGGGTCGGCCCACGCCCAAGCGCAGTGAGGCCCAGACCCAGCGCCGCAGCGTGGCCAATACGCCCACGAACCGCAAGGAGGCCGCCAAGCGGCAGCGCGAAGCGCGCCGTGCCCAGATGGACAAGCAGCGCCAGGCGCTGGCCAGTGGGGACGAGCGTTATCTGCCCACCCGGGACAAGGGCCCGGTGCGAAAGCTCGCGCGCGACTTCGTCGACTCGCGGTTCTGCATCGCCGAGTTCTTCCTGCCGCTGGCCGTGGTCATCCTCGTACTGAGCATGGTCCGGATCCCGCAGCTGCAGAACATCGCGCTGCTGCTGTGGCTCTTCGTGATCGTGCTGATCGTGGTCGACTCGATCGGCATCGCGATGCGTCTGAAGAAGCAGATCAACACCCGCTTCCCGGACGAGCCCAAGCGCGGCGCGGTCGCCTACGCGCTGATGCGCAGCCTCCAGATGCGTCGCCTCCGGCTGCCGAAGCCGCAGGTCAAGCGCGGAGAGCGGCCCTGAGCGCGGCGCCTTTCGCGGGAGGCGCGGCGGACTCCTGGCTGACCCGGCTGGGCGGACTGCGTGATGTCGTACGGCAGGAGCTGGTGGCCCGGCAGCTCGACGAGCAGATAGCCGGGCGGTTCCCCGTGGGCCGGCGACTGCGGGTGCTCGACGTGGGCATGGGCCAGGGCACTCAGGCGCTGCGGCTGGCCCGGGCCGGGCATCAGGTGACCGGGGTCGAGCAGGACGCGAAGATGCTTGCCGTGGCCCGGGAGGCGCTCGCCTCGGAGCCGGAGGGCATTCGCGGGCGGGTGCGGCTCGTCGAGAGCGACGGGCGGGACACCGGGGTTCATTTCCTGCCGGGCAGTTTCGACGTGGTGCTGTGCCACGGCGTGCTCATGTACATCGAGGATCCCGACGCGCTGCTCGCCGGGCTGGCGCGGATGCTGGCCCCCGGCGGGCTGCTGTCGCTACTCGTGCGGAACGCCGACGCGCTCGCCATGCGGCCGGGGCTGGCCGGCGACTGGGCGGCGACACCGGCCGCGTTCGACACCACCACGTACACCAATCGGCTGGGCCTGGACGTACGGGCGGACCGGCTCGACGGGCTGACGGCGACGCTCGCGGGCATCGGTGCGCCGCTCTACGCGTGGTACGGGGTGCGGGTCTTCACGGACACGGCCGAGGACGATGCGCCGATTCCGTCGGACGTGGAGGCCCTGCTGGCCGCCGAGGAGCGGGCCGGGCGGACCGATCCCTACCGTCGGGTGGCGGCGCTGCTGCATCTGTGCGGGGTTCGCGGCTAGTCGCGTGCGCGGGCGGGGCCGGGTGGTTGCGGGTGCCGGGTCCAGGTGCTGGGTGGCGAGGGGCCGCGGTCGTTTCTACGGCCGCGGCCCTCACACGTATGGGCTATGAGGTCTACGGGGTTTACGAGGCCTCGGCGTGCAGGCTCATCGGGCCGTAGATCTGTGTGGCGTCCTCGAAGAGGCGGACCTGGTCCGCTCCTCCGTCGGCCAGTTCCTTCCAGTGCTCGCCGAGCCAGGACTCCGCGTCGCCCTGGGTGGTGAACTCCTCGGGCTGGACCGTGGGTTGGACCTCCGTGCCGTCGGCCTTCTCGAACCGCCACGTCCATGCCGCCATGTCGCCTCCCAAAAAGTACCGAGCAAGATCGGGCTACTTGTCCGAAGCCTAGGCGCTCCGCTGGTTGTGCGGTGTTCAAAGGTGCAGGTCGACAAGTGTGGTGTGGTGAGTGGGGGTTGTTGTTTGTCTGCGGGTTCGGTGGGGGCTGGTCGCGCCCACGCGGCGGAGCCGCACAATGTCACAGCCCCGCGCCCCTGGGGTGCGTGCGTGGTGGGGCCGGTGCCGCGACGGGGCGTCCGATCGCCGCTCTGAAGTAGTCAGGACGAGGCACGTTGCCGCGGCGATCGGACGCCCCGACACGACCCCTCGCGCCGGAGAGCCGGCTGCGGGTTGTCTTTGGCTCGCGTCCCTTGGGTGGGCGGGAGTCGGGGGGACGCGGGAAAGTTGGGTTTGTGGAAGTTACTTTGCTTGGTACTGGGGGGCCTGCGGGGCTGCCTCGTCCTGATTGTCCGTGTGCGGTCTGTGCGGTGGCGTTGGGGGTGGATGCTCGGGCGGCTGCCGCGTTGTTGGTGGACGGGACGCTGTTGCTCGATCTGACGCCGGGGGCCGCGTTCGCGGCGGCTCGGGCCGGACACTCGTTGGGCGGTGTGCGGCAGGTGCTGTTGTCGCATCCGCACGACGGGCCCGCGGTCGAGGTGCCCGCGGGGCTGCCGCAGCCCGGGCGGGTGCCGGACGGGCGGGAGCTGGCGCTGCTGACGGGGCATCGGGTGCGGGCGGTGCCGATGGACGCGCCGGGGACGGGTTACGCGGTCACGGGCCCCGACGGGCAGCGGCTGCTGTATCTGCCGCCGGGCGCGGCCCCCGCGGGGCTCGATGAGTCGACCGGGACGTACGACATGGTGGTCGGCGATGTCGTCGGGCGGCCCGACGCGCTGGCCCGGCTGCGGGTGGCGGGGGCCGTCGGGCCCGCCACGGATGTGATCGCGGTGCATCTCGACCACGACGTGCCGCCGGGCGCGGAGTTGCGGCGGCGGCTCGCGGCCGCGGGGGCGCGGGCCGTTCGGGACGGCACGACGCTGGTGGTGGGGGTGTACGAGGACGTGCCCGACGTGCCGCGCCGGACGTTGGTCCTGGGTGGGGCGCGCTCCGGGAAGTCGGTGGAGGCGGAGCGGCGGTTGGAGGCCTTCCCTGACGTGCTGTACGTGGCGACGGGTGGGGCGCGGAACGGGGACGGTGAGTGGGCGGCCCGGGTGCACGCCCATCGTGAGCGGCGGCCCGGTTCGTGGCGGACCGCCGAGACCTGTGATCTCGTGCCTCTGCTGAAGGAGGACGGCGCGCCGCTGCTCATCGACTGTCTGTCCCTGTGGCTCACCGACGCGATGGACTCGGTGAACGCCTGGGACGACGACGAGTGGGGCGGCGGGGGTGAACGCGCCCTGCGGGCCCGTGTCGAGGAGTTGACGGCCGCCGTCCGCGAGACCCGCCGCACGGTGGTCGCCGTCTCCAACGAGGTCGGCTCCGGCATCGTCCCCGCCACCCCGTCCGGCCGCCGCTACCGCGACGAACTGGGCCGCCTGAACGCGGCGTTCGCGACCGAGTGCGAACACGTGCTGCTGGTGGTGGCGGGGCAGGCGCTCAACCTGAAGGGCTAGAAGGGTGAGGGGCCGGTCGCGTTTCTGCGGGCGATGATCCGGTACGCGTTCGAGAAGCGGGTGCGGCGCAGGAGCGGGGCCAGGGCGTGGTCCAGGGCGAAGGCGGAGGCCAGGAGTGGGGTGGTGGCCCGGGTGAGGGCCGTGCGGAGGGTGCGCTGGAGGTCGGTGGGAGGGAGGGGGCGCCAGGGCTCGTCGCCGCCCGGGAGGCGGTTGCCGATCGCGAGGGCCAGGGCTCCCGTCAGGTCGTACGGGATGTGCGGCTCGCGGCGGTCGGTGGAGACGACCGTGCAGCCGAGGTCGTCGAGTTCGTCGAGCAGGTTGCGCAGCGGCATGAGGTGGAGGTGCCGCGGCTGGCAGTACGACACCCACCACTTGCCGAGCAGCGCGCCGAACGCGCAGTCCGGGTCCGGGACTTCGACGAGCAGATAGCCGCCGGGGCGCAGCACGGCGAGCGCGGCGCGCAGTTCCTCGCGCGGGTCGGGACTGTGCTCCAGGTGGTAGAACATGCTGACGACGTCGTAGCGGGCGCGCAGCCGGTCGACCAGGTCGGGCAGCCGGCCGCGGTGCGCCTCCTCGATCCGGCCCGCCGCCCGCGCCTTCTCGACGCGCGGGGTGGGGTCGGCCCCGTCGAAGGCCGTGTACGTGTACAGCTCCTTGGCCGCCGCCGGGAAGTGGCCGTGGCCGGTGCCGACGTCCAGCCAGCTCTCGGGCTCGGGGTACGGGAGCATCGCGCGGGCGGCGGCCTCGTGGCGTCTGCGGCCGGCGCGGGCGCGCAGGATCCGCTCGGCGAAGCCCTCGTGGCCGTCCTGGCCGCCGTCGTGGCTGTCGTGGCTGTCCTGGCCCTCGTGGAAGTCCTGGTGGTAGAAGGCCAGGCCCTCGGCGGTGAGGCGGGGGTTCTGGAAGGCGTGGGCGCAGTCCTCGCACTCGTCGACGACGAAGGTGCCGGGCTTGTGCTGGAGCAGGTCCGGGGTGCGCAGCCGGGTCCGCAGCCGCGGTGAACCGCACCAGGGGCAGTCGGGTCTGCGCGGTTCGTGGAAGCGGTCGGTGCCCTGGGCGAATTCGCTGAGGTACGCGGCGCGGCGCCGGGCGAAGGTCTGTGGGGTGGGAGGTGTGGGGGGCATGGTCTGTCTGCTCCTGCCGGTCCGACGCGGTACGACCTGTACAGGCTGATATGAGCCGTTACCAGCTGATACAAACCGGTATGACAATCCACTGCAAACCGGAACGTATGGGATCGGGATCATGGATGCAATGACGTCGCGGAGTCACTGCGTCACGTGGCGTTACGGGTGAGGCGGGCGGGGAGGAAGAGGCGTGCCGCACGCTGACCGCCCGTCAGGAAGCAGGCCGGATCACTGCCGGTACTCTCGCCGGATGAGCTCGCTTAATCTCGACGACTTCACCGATCTGATCGAGCGCCCCGACGGTGGCGTACGCCGTGACGCCGAGGCGTACCGGGAGCGCCAGGTCGTGCCGCCCGGCTCGCTCGGGCGCCTCGACGAACTCGGTGAGTGGCTGGCGGCGGCGCAGTCCGCCGTGCCGGTGCGGGCGATCGAGCGCCCGCGTGTGGTGCTGTTCGCGGGTGACCACGGGGTCGCCGAACTGGGGGTCTCGGCGCGGCCCGCCGGAAGCGCGGACCAACTGGTGCGGTCCGTCCTCGACGGCGCGAGCCCGGTGTCGGTGCTGGCCCGTCGGCTCGGTGTCCCCGTACGGGTTGTGGACATGGCCCTCGACTGCGATCCGGAGAGCCTGCCCGACGAGGTCGTACGGCATCGGGTGCGGCGCGGTTCCGGACGGATCGACGTGGCGGACGCGCTGACCCTGGAGGAGGCGGAGGCCGCGTTCCTCGCGGGGGTCGCCGTCGCGGACGAGGAGGCGGACTCCGGGACCGACCTCGTCGTACTGGGTGACGTGAGCGTCGGCGGGACGACCGCCGCGGCCGTGCTGATCGCGGCGCTGTGCGGGACCGACGCGTCGGTCGTCACCGGGCGGGGCGGGCGCGCCATCGACGACCTCGCCTGGATGCGGAAGTGCGCGGCCGTACGGGACGCGCTGCGGCGGGCCCGGCCGGTGCTCGGGGATCAGTTGCAGTTGCTGGCGACTGTCGGCGGGGCCGACCTCGCCGCCATCACCGGGTTCCTGCTGCAGAGTGCGGCACGGAAGACGCCAGTAATTCTTGACGGGGTCGTTTCGGCCGCCTGCGCCCTGGTCGGGCAGCGGGTCGCCTTCCGGGCCCCGGACTGGTGGCTGGCCGGCCAGACCAGCGGCGAGCCCGCCCAGGCGAAGGCCTTCGACCGGATGGCACTGGAACCGCTCCTCAACCACGGAGTGACGGTCGGCGAGGGCGCGGGCGCACTACTCGCCCTACCCCTGGTACAGGCCGCGGCAGCACTGGCCGCGGAACTTCCGGAGACCCCGACCCCGGAGGAGGACGCGGGCCCGGAGGAGCACGCGGGCCCGGAGGAGCACGCGGGCCCGGAGGAGCACGCGGGCCCGGAGGAGCACGCGGGCTCAGAGGAGGACGCGGGCCCGGAGGAGCACGTGGGCTCAGAGGAGGACGCGGGCCCGGAGAAGGACGCGGGCTCAGAGAAGAAGGCAAGCTCGGAGGAGCACGCGGATTCGGAGAAGGACCCGGGCCCGGAGAGGGACCCGAGCTCGGAGGACCCTGCGGCCTCGGAGGGACTCGGGGCGAAGAAGCCGGCGGCGGAGTAACCGCGTGCGGCGGGTTCGGCGAGCACCGTCGAACACCGCCGCCCCGCACTTCCCGTCGCGACGGCGCCGAGCTGGGCCGCGCCCCGCAAGGGGCGGCCCAGCAAGGGGCGCGGGGAACTGCGCGCCCAGCCCCCACCCACCCGCACCCGCCACCCCACCGGAACCACCCCTCCCGGAACGCGCCCCCACACAAGCACGCCCCATATGATCCCTTTTCATGGGAACCGCCCGAATCGCCGTAGCCCCGGATCAAAAGCGAACCCCCGCCTCACAGCAATCCGCCGGCTTCGCCGTCTGGTACCTCCGCGTCGTCACGTTCATCAACTTCCTCGCCGCCGCATGGGTCTCACTCGGCCAGGACGTACGCCGACACAACACCGAGAACTACTTCACCCCGTACCTGCTGACGGCAGGATTCGCCTCGGGCGTGTTCACGATGTTCCTGGCGATCACGATGCGCCGCCGCAAACGTGCCGCATGGATTCTCAACCTCGTACTCAGCGGGCTGTTCCTGCTGCTGTTCACCTTCGCGATGATGTTCCCGGAGATCCGCCAGTACCCGCAGAACTGGATCTCGCTGGCGCTCACGGCAGCGTTCGTGGCGGCCCTCGTCGTCGGCCGGCGCGAGTTCTACGCGAAGGGCGACCGCTCGAACCCGAGGCTGGCCGCGGCCGTGGGCGTCGGCGGACTGCTGGTCTGTTCGCTGCTTGCCGCACTACTGGTGACCGTCACGAACAACGCGCACGACGCGGCCCGCTCGACCTTCCCCGACCGCTGGCGCTACGGCGCCCTGCGGCTGGTCTCGGTCGCCGCCGACGACTCCGACTTCCCCGGGATCACCGCTCCCAACTGGGTCGACGTCACGATCAACGTGCTCAGCACCCTGCTGGTCCTCGCCGTCTTCTACGCGGCCTTCCGTTCCCGCCGCGCCGTCGATCCCCTCACCGGGGAGGACGAGGAGCGGCTCCGGGCGCTGCTGGACAGGCACGGCGACCGCGACTCCCTCGGCTACTTCGCGCTGCGCCGCGAGAAGAGCGTGGTGTGGTCGCCGACCGGCAAGGCGGCCGTCACCTACCGCGTGGTCGGCGGGGTCTCGCTGGCGAGCGGGGATCCGATCGGCGATCCCGAGGCGTGGCCCGGCGCCATCGAGCCCTGGCTCGCCGAGGCGCGCGTGCACGGCTGGATCCCGGCGGTGATGGGCGCGAGCGAGGAAGCGGGGACCGTCTTCACCCGGCACGGTCTCGACGCGCTGGAACTCGGGGACGAGGCGATCGTGGAGACCGCCGAGTTCACCCTTGAGGGGCGGGCCATGCGGAGCGTGCGGCAGGCCTACAACCGCGTACAGCGCGCGGGCTACCAGGTCCGTATCCGGCGGCACGAGGACATCCCGGCCGACGAGATGGCGTACCTCCTCGAACGCGCGGACGACTGGCGGGACGGGGCCACCGAGCGGGGCTTCAGCATGGCGCTGGGGCGGCTCGGGGATCCCGCGGACGGGCAGTGCGTGATGCTCGAATGCACGGACGGGAAGGGCGACCTGAGAGCGGTGCTCTCCTTCGTGCCCTGGGGGCCGGGCGGGCTCTCGCTCGACCTCATGCGACGGGACCGGGACGCCGAGAACGGGCTGATGGAGTTCATGGTCATCCAGCTTCTCCAGCGGGCGGCCGAGATCGGGATCACCCAGGTGTCACTCAACTTCGCGATGTTCCGTTCCGTCTTCGAACGTGGTGCACGTCTCGGCGCCGGACCGGTGCTGCGGCTGTGGCGCTCGCTGCTCGGCTTCTTCTCGCGCTGGTGGCAGATCGAGTCGCTGTACCGCGCCAACGCCAAGTACCGGCCCATCTGGGAACCCCGGTTCCTGCTCTTCGAGAAGAGCGGTGACCTGCCGCGCATCGGCCTCGCCGCGGCGCGGGCCGAGGGGTTCCTGGAGGCGCCGGGCCTGCCGAAGTGGCTGCACCGCAAGCACCTGGAGTCGCACAGATGAGTACGCACGGACCGATGGCCGCACACCGATGAGCACGCTCACCCGCCTGGCCCGCGCCGAATGGGGCCCGCTGTACACCGCCGTGCGCGGGACCCTGGCCCGCAAGGGCCGGTGGGCGATCCCCATGACCATCGGTACCGTCTGCCTCACGGCCCTCCTCCAGTTCGTGCAGAACCAGCCCTGGGGTTACCAGTTCGTCCAGAACATCGGCGCCGTCCGGGCCGAGGACCCCCTCTGGCTCGCCCTCCTGCGCACCCCGCTCTCCGTCTTCGTACCGGCCCTGGACCTGCCCGTCTGGGGCGCGCTCGCCCAGCTGCTCCTGGTGTTCGGGATCGCCGAGGCCTGTCTGGGCCGGTGGCGGACGCTCGGGATCGCGTACGTCGCCACGCTGGTCGGCACCCTCTACGCGCGCGTGGGCATCGAACTCGGCCCGCACGGCTTCCTGGGGCTGCCCGCCTCGGACGGGCAGGTCGTGGACACCGGACCGTCGGCGGCCGTGGTCGGGCTCGCCGTCTTCATCGGCTGGCGCTACCGGGCGTACGGCACGGCGGGCGTGGTGGTCGTGGCGATGGTCGTCGAGGTGCTCGTCAAGGAGAACCTCGCGGGCAAGGAGCATCTGGCCGCGATCGCGGCGGTGCTCGTGGTGTGCGGAGTCTCCGCGCTGCGCCGGCGGTATCAGCAGCGCCGACGGCGTCAGCGGCGTCCGGACAGTGAACGCTCGGGCTCAGGGGCCGGATCCGGTTTGCCGCCGACCCAGTCCTGAAATCTTCGCCGGGGCCCCGCCCAGCGGCGGTCGTGGTGGTAGGCGCGCAGCCGGCTCTTCGCCCGGGCGCGCGGGCGGCGGCCGTAGAAGCGCTTGGCCCACGGGGAGGCGGGCCGGGCCAGCCGGAGGGCGCCGACCAGGGCGACGAGCGGGACGATCACCCCGAAGATCGCCATACGCGCCTTGCCCTTGCTCAGGGCCAGCAGCGCGAAGAGGAAGTTCACCCCGACGCTCACGACGACACCGCCGCGGTTCTGCAGCTCCTCCTGGGAGAGGTCGTTGACGCCGAACGGCAGGAAGCCGCCGAGCACCAGACCCACCAGGGCCGCCGTGACCGCCACGACCTCGACGCTCTTGCGGCCCTCCTCGCTCCAGTAGACGTCGTCGAGGTGCAGGATCAGCGCGAACTCGTCGAGCACCAGGCCCGCGCCCATCCCGAACACCACGGCGAAGATTCCCGAGCCGACGCCGTGCCGGTCACTGGCCACCGCACCGAAACCGCCGATCACGGTCAGCACGACACCGGGGACGACGTGGTGGATGTGCAGACCGCCGGCCTCGACGTTGCCGAACGGCCCCTTGCCCGCGCGGATGAGCCGGACGACGATCCGGGTGATCACGAAGGTCAGCACGAAGGAGGCGAGCGCCAGCAGCAGCGGCAGCTTTCCCGGCTCGATGATGTTCCGCGTCCACCAATGACCCATGTGCGCACTTTATCCGCAGTTATCCACAGCCGTCGCGGGCGCTCCTCGGGCCGCCGGGTAACCTGCGCCGGTGTCCAAGACCCCGCCCGAACATCCGCCCGAACCTCCGTCCGGGACCCCGCGCGACGCCTCTGCCGAGACCCCCTGGACCGACGGACTCCGCTTCGCCTTCGGCACGCTCACCGTGCTCCCCGTCGAGGTGACCCGCTGGGACCGCGAGGCCGCACGCACCGGGATGCTGTGCGCGCCCGTCGCCGGGCTGGTCGTGGGGCTTCTCGCCGCCGCGACGGGACTGGTCCTGCTGGTCCTCGGCGCGGGCCCGCTTCTCGCGGCCGTGGCCACCACCGCGGTACCTGCCGTGCTCACGCGCGGCCTCCATCTCGACGGCCTTGCCGACACCGCCGACGGTCTCGGCAGCGGGCAGCCGGCGGAGGGTGCGCTGCGGATCATGAAGCAGTCGGACATCGGGCCGTTCGGGGTGGTCACTCTCCTTTTCGTGCTGCTCGCTCAGGTGGCGGCTCTCTCTCAGGCGTACGGGGAGTCTTGGGGGCGGGGGGCGATGGCCGCCGTGGTGTCGGCCACGGTGGCGCGGCTGGCGCTCACGTTGGCCGCCCGGGTGGGGGTGCCTGCGGCTCGGCCTGAGGGGTTGGGGGCGGCGGTGGCGGGTGTGGTTTCCCTTAGGGGGGCGGTGGTTGTGGCAGGGGTCGTTGCTGGGCTTGCGGCGGGCGTGGGGGCCGTTTTCGGCACGTACGGGCTTGTCTACGGTGTGTTCGGTGTGCTCGTTGCGTGTGGTGCGGCCGAGTTGCTGTTGCGGCATTGCGTGCGGCGGTTTGGTGGGGTTACGGGGGATGTGTTCGGGGGGCTGGCTGAGACTGCGGCTACCGCTGCGTTGGTGGTTTTTGCGTTGTATTGAGACTGCGAGTGCTTTGTGGCTGGTCGCGCAGTTCCCCGCGCCCCTTTAGGGGGCACGCTGCCCGCCCCCTAAAGGGGCGCGGGCAGCGTGCCCCAAGGGTGGTCTCCCACGCCCGGGACCGCGCAGTGGATCGTGGCGCCCCGTGCGTGGGCCAGTTCGGCTACGCGGGCGCCGGGCGGTGCCCCGTGCACCAGGTGGCACAGGCGGGTGCGGTCGGCCGCGAAGGGGGCGGTCGGGCGCAGCCTGCGGTATGTGTCCCAGGTGCCCTCGAAGGTGACGAGGGTGTCGGCCAGGCGGGCGTATGCGGGGTGCGGGGGTGTTCCGTGGTTGAGGGTGAGGGTGGTGCAGCCTGTGGTCCAGGCGGCCGTGGTGAGGCGCTGGTAGTAGCCGAAGTCGCCGAGTCCCGAGGCCGTCTGGTCGAGGAAGGCGCCGTCGGTGCCGTACCAGTCGCGGTACCGGGTCAGGTCGCGGACGACGTCGGGGCGGGGTCTGCGGCCGTAGTCGGTGTCGGCGTACCCGAACACCCGTACGCCCGCTGCCCGTAGCCGCTCGGCGACCTCGGCGAAGGCCGGGTCGGGGTGGTCGCCGGGGCCGCTGGCCGGGTTCAGTACGACTCCGTAGAGGCGGGGCGCGGCCGCGATGATCGCGTCCCATTCGGCGGGGCGGACGGACGGGTGCTCGTAGTACGGGACGAGGAGTTCGCTCATCGGTGGGCCGTCGCCCTTCCCAGTTGGCGGCAGACCAGCGACACCAGGGCCACGGCCGCCGCGCCGTACACGACGAGGCCCACCAGGTGCGGGTCGGCCGTGTCGGCCGGCAGGGCCGCGGTCTGGGCGAGTGCCGCGGCGCAGCAGACGGCGGCGGCGCTCGGGACCGCGCCGAACGACTGGAGCAGCAGGCCGGTCCAGAGGACCACCCCGAGGAGCAGCAGCGCGGCGAGGCGGACCGGGCCGAGGCCGGGGGCGGCCGGCCACAGTGCGGCCGTGGCGAGGCTGAGCAGGAGGAGCGAGACGAGGTAGCCGCCGAGGCACCGGACGAGGGTGACGGCGGTGGTCCGCCAGAAGTCGCGGGGCGTACTGCTGGAGCGCAGTCCGGCGAGGCTTCCGCTGCGGAACCGGTGGAGCAGCCACTCGGCGGGGCCCATGCTCAGGGTGAGCGCCACGGCGGCCGGTGCGGCGACCGCGGCGTTCGAGTCGGCGTCGGTCAGCAGGTCGCCGAGCGCCACGTACATGACGAGGGCGCCGCTGCCGAGGCCGAAGAAGGCGTACGGCAGTGATCCGGCGAGCCGGGGCGCGGCGGGGCGCGGCCGGCTGCCGGCCGGGGTACCGCCGAACGGCAGCAGCGCCGCGAACCCCGCCGCCCAGCTGGTCCGCGTCCCGTCCTTCCCCTTCTTCCCCTCCTTCCTCTCCTTCCCCGACTGCCGTACGGCCGGGGCGACTTCGAGTGCAGCGAGGGCCGCGACGGCGGCCAGGGAGATGATCAGCAGGGCCAGTCTCGCGGTCTCCGGGACCGGTCGGGCGAGGACCAGGACGGAACCGGCCGCCATCGGCAACAGGGCGACGAGCAGGGCCCGTTCACGGCCCATGACCAGCAGTACGGTGGCCGCCGCGAGGTAGCAGGACTGGCCGGCGGCGAAGGCGACCGCGCCGAGGTGGTCGGTGGCGGTGGCCAGCGCGACCAGGGAGCCGAGCAGGGCGCCGGCCGGGGCCCCGAGGAGCAGCGAGCGGCGGGCGGCGGGTTTGTCGCCCAGCCCCAGCCAGGAGTACGCCCGGTGGGCGAGCCCCTGGTTCCAGGCCCAGCCCCACAGGGCGCCGGCCAGCACCGGGACCGTACCGGCGGGGAGGCCGAAGCCGTCCCTCGGGCCTGCCAGCAGGGGTGCGCCGAGCACGTAGCCGAGGCCGGGGAGCGCGAAGACGACGCCTCTCAGCAGGCAGCCAAGCAGGGCGGTACGCCAGGGATCGTGGGCCGGGGCCGACGGTTCGGGGTGGCCGCGCTCGACGCGGTCGTACAGTTCCTCGGCGAGCGAGAAGGAGTCCCGGCAGCCGTACTTCTCACGTATCTGGCCGTCCGACATGCCGTCGGACTCCAGGGCCGCGGCTATCTCGTCGGGGTGGACCGCCGCGGCTATGAACTGCTCAAGGCGCGTGGCGAGTTCGTCCACCGGGTCGGGCGCGGCCCAGCGGGGGCGGCGCTGGCGCGGAATGTGCGGGAGGGTGTCGGGCCGCGTGCCGGGCGGCATCCGGGTCGAGCCGCTCACCAGTCGGTCCCGTCCGTGGCGACGGCCTGGTACCAGGGGTCGCGCAGTTCGACGGTCCAGTCGACGACCGTCTCCAGGGCAGGTTCGTACACCTCGGGCAGGCCCGCCAGCTCGTGGTAGATCGTCCGGAAGGCGTCCACGGAGCGGCGGAGCGTGAAGCGGTCGATGACGCGCTGGCGGGACAACTCCCCCAGTTTCAGCCGCCGTTCGTCATCGCGCAGCAGGGTCAGCGCGGCCGCGGCCATCTTCTCGGGCTCGCGCGGCGGCACGACGAGGCCGGTGTCGCCGACCGCCTCGCGCACGCCGCCCACGTCGGTGGAGACGGTGGTCCGCCCGCACGACATGGCCTCGATGATCGAGAAGGGGAAGCCCTCGGAGATGGAGGAGAGCATCACGAGGTGGCCGGCCCCGTACGCGCGCCACACCTCGCTGATGCGGCCCTCGAAGGTGAGCCCGTCCGTGACGCCCAGTTCGGCGGCGAGCTTCTCCAGCCGGGTCCGGTACGCCTCTCCCCCGGGCGGCACCGGGCCGAACAACCGCAGCCTGGTGTCGGGGAGTTCGGCACGCACCATCGCGTACGCGCGCAGCAGTGTCTCCAGGTCCTTGATGGGGTCGACGCGACCGCACCAGGTGAGCGTGGGCACGTCCGGCTCGGGGCCCGCGTGCGGGAAGGCGTGCGGGTCGACGCCGTTGTAGACGGTACGGATCCTGTCGGGATCGGCGCCGCCGCGCTCCTCCCAGCGGCGGTTGTACTGGTTGCAGGGGGTGATCAGGTCCGCCTCCCGGTAGCCGAGGGTGTTGAGTTCGCGGTAGAAGCCGAGCATCAGGGCCTTCACGGGCCAGCGCTGGGACTCGCCGCGGTAGCCGAGGTAGCGCTCGCGCAGATAGATGCCGTGCTCGGTGAGCAGGAACGGCGTGCCGTCCAACTTCCTCGCGGCCAGGGCCGGCAGGGTGGCAAGACCGCTGCCGGTGGCGTGCGAGACGGCGTCCTCGGGCAGGCGCACGCCCAGCGGGCGCAGCGCGTGCTCCAGCAGGTCGGTCGCCGTCAGCGCGTCGTGCACGGTGGGGCGGGCCGGTGCGGTCGGCAGGTGCGGCATGGTCCAGATCCACATCAGCGCACGCAGCGCGGCCTCGGTGCGCAGGGCCGCCGTCAGCCCTCCGTCGCGGGCGAGCCGGGCCAGTTCGTAGAGCGCCTCGCCGAAGTCGCAGTGCGCCTCGGGGTCGAGGAACGACAGCAGGAACCGCTCGTAGGTGTCGAGGAAACGGCGGCGGGCGCGGGCGCGCGGCGGGCGCCGGGATCCCGGCGCGGTGCCCCACAGTGGCACGGACGTGTGGCGGTAGACGTTGGGCGGCAGCTGCCAGGTCACGGGTTCGCGGCCGCTGCCGGAGAGTGAGACGACGTTGAACGCGACGTCGGGCATGCCCTTCACGAGCTGGTCGCACCAGGTGCTGACCCCTCCGTGGACCAGCGGGTACGTGCCCTCGGTGAGCATGGTGACGTGACTGCCTGTGCCCATCGCTGCGCTGCTCCCCCAGTATGCGGATGTTGTGTCGGGAACTGCGGGCCGGACCCCGACTGCGGGCTTGTTGTGGCTGGGCGCGCCCCGCGGCGGAGCCGCATATCGGATACAGCCCCGCGCCCCTTTGGGGCGCTCCTCGGCACGGCGCTCTTCTACGGCAAGGTCAGCTTGAGTGCGGTTTGTAGAGGTTCCGGTGTGGTCCAGGTCGTGAGTCGGCCCGCGTAGGGCGTGCCGAACTCGGTGGTGCCGAGGAGGAGTTGCTTGCGGGTGCCTTCCGGGGCGGTGACCGGGATCCGGGTGCCGGGCGGGGCGGTGACGGTGACGGTCGTGCCGACGCGGTACGCGGTGACACCGCCGTCGGTGACGGCCCGCTGCCAGGCGGCGCGGCGCTGGAGTTCGGTGCCGATGGCGCTCTGCCGCGGGTTCTCCAGCGGGGTGTTGGCGGCGTAGAGCGCCCGGTAGCCGGCGAGCACCTTGTCCAGGACGGGGTAGAGCAGCCGGTCCTCGGCCAGGTTGGACTGGTGCACGTAGTGCGGGCGCGGGTCGTTGCTCACGGCGTGTCCGAGGGCGATGCGCGCCTCCTGCGGGGCGATGTACGACGCGTAGCCGGTCGCCGCGTCCAGCGGGTCGTCGAGACAGGTCGACGTGGGGTTGCTCTCGCAGACGCCGCTGCCGCCGTCGGCCGCCGAGGCGTAGACCCAGTTGTACTCGTCGGT
The DNA here is from genome assembly GCF_040654355.1 of Streptomyces sp. NPDC050704. Lineage (NCBI taxonomy): Bacteria > Bacillati > Actinomycetota > Actinomycetes > Kitasatosporales > Streptomycetaceae > Streptomyces > Streptomyces sp. NPDC050704. Next base: position 41,923 of record NZ_JBFAHW010000070.1, read on the forward strand.
CATCTCCTGGGCCGTACCGACGTTGTAGTACACGTTCATCGGGTAGCGCGGCACGGTCAGGGCGGCGCCCACCGAACGCTGCTTCGGCTCACGGGAGTTGTCGGAGGCGGTCCACTTGACGCCGTTGTCGGCGAGGGCGCCCGCGAGGTTCGGGTTGTCGTCCGGCTGCTGCGGCAGCGTCTTCAGGCCCGAGTGCTCCCCCGTCACCAACTCGGTACTGTCGACCGGGAGTCCGTGGCCGGCCGCCCACTGCTGGTTGTCGCGGATCTGCGCCGAGATGTCGGCGCGGCTCATGTACCGGGTCGTGCCGTCGGCGTTCTTCGCGCAGCTCCACGGCACGGTCGCGGTGTCCTGGACGCAGCCCAGGAAGGGATGCGTGTAGGTGTGGTTGACCCAGCGGTACTCGGCTTTGTCGGCGAGCAGTTGGCCGGTCAGCGCGTCGGTGCCGCCGTGTTGGCTCTTCCACTCCTCGCCGGCGCCCGCGTTGTAGACCATGTCGAGCGTGAAGCCGCTGGTCTGCTGCCACTGGGCGGCGTACACCGCGTCGGCCGCGGTCATCCGGATCGGTGTGGTCCCCTCGCCGTCACCGCCCGGGCAGTCGAAGTCGCCGGGTGTGCAGTTGCGTTCGGTGTCCCAGCGGCTGTCGGGTGCGAAGACGTCGTCGACGTGGACGGCGAAGTAGTTCCTGTTCTGCCCGAGGTGGACGCCCTGGGTGAGCCATTCGACGATGCCACGGGCGAGGACCCGGAACTGCTGCTGATGGTGGTTGTACGCGAACGTCACCACGAGTTCGCGGCGCCCGTCGTGCGCGTACTCGCCGACCAGGCTGCCGCGGCCGGTCCCGGCGGGGACGGCGATGTCGACGTAGCTGGTGAAGCCCTCGCGCGGCCGTGCCACGTAGCCGTAACTCTCCTGGATGGAGGGGGAGTTGTCCTCGAACGTCACCTGCCCGTCGAGATAGCCGAAGAAGCCCGCCCGCCCGGCCGTGGTGACCGCCGCCTCGCGGCCGTCGAGCGGACCGGACCAGCCGCCGTCGCCGGTGTAGTCGAGACCGACCTCCGGGTGCGCCCAGGTGTAGGCGTCGACCTGCGGGATGCCGAAGGTCCGCTCGTACGCCTCCAGGGCGGTCTGCTCGGCCGAACCCGAGCCGAACGGCGCCTCGTTGGGCAGCACGACGCCCTGGTATCTGGCACGCGGGGCACCGCCCACGGTGTCGCTCAGGAAGGCCTCGGTGATCGTCGGGCGGCCCGAGTCGTTGAGATCGACGGTGGTGTACGGGATGCCGGTGGTCTTCAGCTCCTCCGTGATGGCCCGTACGGGACTGTCGCCGTTGTCGACGACGAGCACCTTCAGATCGATACGCGGCGCCTGGGCCGCTGACGCGCCGGGTGTTCCCGGTCCCAGCGTCAGCAGACCGGCGGCCGCCAGACCGGCTGCCGCGTTTCTCCACCTGCTCGCACTCTGCCGCATGTCGGCTCCTCCCCCTGGACGAGTGGATTACTCATCGCAAACACGAGGAGTGTTGCTCAGGTCACAGCAGTGCGGGGTGATAAACGATCAGGCCCCCACTCACGGATGAACAGCCGCTGGAATGAGCGAAACCCGCCACCGCGCGTAGGCTCGTGCCCAGTGCTCCACCACCCCGGCCGACCTCACCCCTTCTCGGCCACAGCAACTCAATGGAAGCGAGATTTCACCACCGTGACTGCTCTCACTCTCAGCACCGCCGCGGCGTCCGGCCTGCGGGCCGACGCGATCGTCATCGGTGTTGCCAAGGGCGCTGCCGACAAGTCCGGGGCCCTGGTCGTCGCGCCGGGCGCCGAGGCCGTGGACAAGGCGTACGACGGCAGGCTCGCCGGCGTTCTGGAGACCCTCGGCGCCTCGGGCGGCGAGGGTGAGGTGACGAAGCTGCCGGCTCCGTCCGGCTTCAAGGCCCCGCTCGTGCTGGCGGTCGGTCTCGGTGCGCTGCCGGAGAAGGACGACGCGTTCGACGCCGAGACCCTGCGCCGTGCGGCCGGTGCCGCCGCCCGGGCCCTCGCGGGTACCAAGAAGGCCGCGTTCGCCCTGCCCATCTCCGACGCCGCCGACGCGGGCGCCGTCGCCGAGGGCGCGCTCCTCGGCGCGTACGCCTTCGACGCCTACAAGGAGAACGGCAAGAACGGCAAGGATGCCAAGAACGGCAAGGCCCCGCTCGCCGAGGTCGCGCTGCTCGGCGGCAAGCCCCGCGACAAGGCGTACAAGGCGGCGATCGAGCGCGCCACGGCCGTGACCGAGGAGCTCAACCGCGCCCGCGACCTCGTCAACACCCCGCCGAACGACCTGAACCCCGAGTCCTTCGCGGCCGTCGCGCAGGCCGCGGGCAAGGAGCACGGCATCAAGGTGCAGGTGCTCGACGAGAAGGCCCTGGCGAAGGGCGGCTACGGCGGCATCCTCGGCGTCGGCGCCGGTTCCGCGGCCGCGCCCCGCCTGGTGCAGCTGACGTACACGTCCGCCAAGGCGAAGAAGCACCTGGCCTTCGTCGGCAAGGGCATCACCTACGACTCGGGCGGCATCTCCCTCAAGCCCGCCGGGCACAACGAGACGATGAAGTGCGACATGAGCGGCGCCGCCGCCGTGTTCGCCGCGGTCGTCGCCGCCGCGCGGCTGGGCCTGGAGGTCAACGTGACCGGCTGGCTGGCGCTCGCCGAGAACATGCCCTCCGGCTCCGCCACCCGCCCCGGCGACGTGCTGCGCATGTACAGCGGCAAGACCGTCGAGGTCCTCAACACCGACGCCGAGGGCCGTCTCGTCCTCGCCGACGCGCTGTGGAAGGCCTCCGAGGACAAGCCGGACGCGATCGTGGACGTGGCGACGCTGACGGGGGCGATGGTGCTGGCGCTCGGCAACCGCACGTTCGGTGTGATGGCCAATGACGACGCGTTCCGTACCGCGGTCGTCGAGGCGGCCGAGGAGGTTGGTGAGCCGTCCTGGCCGATGCCGCTGCCGGAGCATCTGAAGAAGGGGATGGACTCGCCGACCGCCGACATCGCCAACATGGGTGAGCGGATGGGTGGCGGGCTGGTCGCCGGGTTGTTCCTCAAGGAGTTCGTGGGTGAGGGGATCACCTGGGCGCACCTGGACATCGCGGGGCCCGCGTTCAATGAGCAGGGGCCGTTCGGTTACACGCCGAAGGGTGGTACGGGGTCGGCGGTGCGTACGTTGGTTCGGCTGGCGGAGTTGACGGCTGCGGGCGATTTGGGCTGAGGATCGCCTAATAGCACGGTCTCGTCCGTCGTACGGCGGGTGCGGGCCGTCAGTGGCTGATCGCGCAGTTCCCCGCGCCCCTTTGGGGCGCGGGTGCTGGCCCTGTGATCGATCAGACGTCTCACAGCCTGGCCCGGCGTCCCGCCTTTCGCCGACAAGTGCGAAGATGGGGCTCGGCAGGACAGGGCCCCCACCACAGGGCCGAAGAAGAGCGGCCGGACACCAGCCGCCGCCCGGTCAGCGAAGACCGGCGTACGGCGCACATGCATGGAGGACGTGACGTGGCGAACGACGCCAGCACCGTTTTCGACCTAGTGATCCTCGGCGGCGGTAGCGGCGGCTACGCCGCGGCCCTGCGCGGAGCGCAGCTTGGCCTGGACGTCGCCCTGATCGAGAAGAACAAGCTGGGCGGCACCTGCCTGCACAACGGCTGCATTCCGACGAAGGCCCTGCTGCACGCGGGCGAGATCGCCGACCAGGCACGCGAGGCCGACCAGTTCGGCGTCCTGACGACGTTCCAGGGCATCGACATCAACGCCGTCCACAAGTACAAGGACGACGTGATCAGCGGCCTCTACAAGGGCCTGCAGGGCCTGATCGCCTCGCGCAAGGTGACGTACATCGAGGGTGCGGGCCGCCTGTCGTCCCCGACCTCCGTGGACGTCAACGGCCAGCGCGTCCAGGGCCGCCACGTGCTCCTCGCGACCGGCTCCGTGCCGAAGTCGCTGCCGGGCCTGGACATCGACGGCAACCGCATCATCTCCTCGGACCACGCGCTGACGCTGGACCGTGTCCCGCAGTCCGCGATCGTGCTGGGCGGCGGTGTCATCGGCGTCGAGTTCGCCTCCGCGTGGAAGTCCTTCGGCACCGACGTGACGGTGATCGAGGGCCTCAAGCACCTCGTCCCGGTCGAGGACGAGAACAGCTCCAAGCTTCTTGAGCGCGCTTTCCGCAAGCGCGGCATCAAGTTCAACCTCGGCACCTTCTTCGAGAAGGCCGAGTACACGCAGGACGGGGTCCGCGTGACCCTCGCCGACGGCAAGACCTTCGAGGCCGAGATCCTCCTGGTCGCGATCGGCCGCGGCCCGGTCTCCGCCGGTCTCGGCTACGAGGAGCAGGGCGTCGCGACGGACCGCGGCTACGTCGTCGTCGACGAGTACATGCGCACGAACGTACCGACCATTTCGGCCGTCGGTGACCTGGTCCCGACGCTCCAGCTCGCGCACGTCGGCTTCGCCGAGGGCATCCTGGTGGCGGAGCGTCTGGCCGGTCTGAAGACCGTTCCGATCGACTACGACGGCGTGCCGCGGGTGACGTACTGCCACCCCGAGGTCGCCTCCGTGGGTATCACCGAGGCCAAGGCCAAGGAGATCTACGGCGCGGACAAGGTCGTCGCTCTGAAGTACAACCTCGCGGGCAACGGCAAGAGCAAGATCCTCAAGACCGCGGGCGAGATCAAGCTCGTCCAGGTCAAGGACGGTGCGGTGGTCGGCGTCCACATGGTCGGCGACCGCATGGGTGAGCAGGTCGGCGAGGCCCAGTTGATCTACAACTGGGAGGCGCTGCCCGCCGAGGTCGCACAGCTCATCCACGCCCACCCGACCCAGAACGAGGCGATGGGCGAGGCCCACCTGGCCCTGGCCGGCAAGCCGCTCCACTCGCACGACTGACCGACCCTCGGTCGAAACAGATCGCCGCGACGACACAGACTTCCGCAATTCGTAAGGAGCAACCGAAACCATGGCGGTTTCCGTAACCCTTCCAGCGCTCGGCGAGAGCGTCACCGAGGGCACTGTCACTCGCTGGCTGAAGGCCGAGGGCGAGCGCGTCGAGGCCGACGAGCCGCTGCTCGAGGTGTCGACCGACAAGGTCGACACCGAGATCCCCTCCCCTGCCGCCGGCATCCTGGCGTCCATCAAGGTCGCCGAGGACGAGACCGTTGAGGTCGGCGCCGAGCTGGCCGTCATCGACGACGGCTCGGGCGCGCCCGCTGCCGCCCCGGCTCCGGCCGCCGAGCCTGCCCCGGAGCCCACTCCGGCCCCGGCCGCCGAGGCCCCCGCGGCTCCGGCGCCCGCCGCCGAGCCCGCTCCCGCCCCCGCCGCTCCGGCCGGTGGCGCCTCCGGTACCGACGTCGTGCTGCCCGCACTGGGCGAGTCGGTCACCGAGGGCACCGTCACCCGCTGGCTCAAGGCGGTCGGCGAGGAGGTCGCGGAGGACGAGCCGCTGCTCGAGGTCTCCACGGACAAGGTCGACACCGAGATCCCGTCGCCCACCGCCGGTGTGCTGCTGGAGATCGTGGTCGGCGAGGACGAGACGGCCGAGGTCGGCGCCAGGCTGGCCGTCATCGGCGCCCCGGGCGCGGCTCCGGCCGCCGCACCGGCGCCCGCCGCCCCGGCTCCGGCGCCCGCCGCCCCGGCTCCGGCGCCCGCCGCCGCTGCTCCGGCTCCGGCCGCCCCCGCGGCTCCCGCCGCACCGGCACCGGCCCCCGCGGCCCCGGCCGCTCAGGCTGCGCCTGCCGCGCCTGCTCCGGTCACCCCGGCTCCGGCGGCTCCGGCTCCCGCCGCCGCTCAGCCCACCGACGACGGCGCGTACGTGACCCCGCTGGTGCGCAAGCTCGCCGCCGAGAACGGCGTCGACCTGGCCACCGTCAAGGGCACCGGCGTCGGCGGCCGTATCCGCAAGCAGGACGTCATCGCCGCCGCCGAGGCCGCGAAGGCCGCTGCCGCCGCTCCGGCGCCGGCCGCCGCCGCAGCCCCGGCCGCCAAGAAGGCTCCGACCCTGGAGGCCTCTCCGCTCCGCGGCCAGACCGTCAAGATGCCTCGCATCCGCAAGGTCATCGGCGACAACATGGTGAAGGCCCTGCACGAGCAGGCCCAGCTGTCCTCGGTCGTCGAGGTCGACGTCACCCGCCTGATGAGGCTCCGCGCGAAGGCGAAGGACTCCTTCGCCGCCCGCGAGGGCGTCAAGCTCTCCCCCATGCCGTTCTACGTGAAGGCGGCGGCCCAGGCGCTGAAGGCGCACGCGCCCGTCAACGCCAGGATCAACGTGGACGAGGGCACGATCACCTACTTCGACACCGAGAACATCGGTATCGCGGTGGACTCCGAGAAGGGCCTGATGACCCCGGTCATCAAGCACGCGGGCGACCTGAACATCGCCGGCATCGCCAAGGCCACCGCCGAGCTCGCGGGCAAGGTCCGGGCGAACAAGATCACTCCGGACGAGCTGTCCGGCGCGACCTTCACCATCAGCAACACCGGCTCGCGCGGCGCGCTCTTCGACACGATCATCGTGCCGCCGAACCAGGTCGCGATCCTGGGCATCGGCGCCACGGTCAAGCGTCCGGCCGTCATCGAGACGGAAGAGGGCAGCGTCATCGGCGTCCGCGACATGACGTACCTGACGCTCTCCTACGACCACCGTCTGGTGGACGGCGCCGACGCCGCCCGCTACCTGACGGCGGTCAAGGCGATCCTGGAGGCGGGCGAGTTCGAGGTCGAGCTCGGCCTCTGACCTCCGCGAGGTCTCGTACGTAAAGCGTGTGGCGCCCCCGTCCGGAATGCTCCGGGCGGGGGCGCCGTGCGTCGTGCCCCGCTCAGGAACAGGCTCTCACTGCGGCTTGAGCGTCTTGTCCGTCCACAGCACCAGCGAGGCGACCCACACGTTCGGGATCTCCGTCTGGTACGCGGGCGTCAGGCGCCGCGCCTTGTACGCCTTGAGCACGTCGTACGTCGCGTCCAGGCAGTCCCGCGAGCCGAACTCACCCGTCCGCGGATCGATGCCCACCAGGAAGCCCCGCCGCTCCACCTTGTCGATCATGGCGCGGGCGGCCGTCACGTCACCGGTCCGCCCTCCGATGCAGCGGTAGCGGCTGTACGGGTCCTCCGAGGACCCCGGATAGTTGGCGTCCCGGGACATGTCGCCGAGCATCCGCGCGTACGTGCCCTCCGCGTGCCAGGCGCCGATGTCGCCGCCCGGCGGGGTGTAGATCCGGCCGCTCGGGTTCTCCACCGCGCCGTACACCCAGCGGTCGGTGCCCGTGACGCGGAAGCCCCAGCCGACGTGGCCGAACTTCTGCGCACCGTCCGGCTTGACGAAGACGCAGGCACCGCCGGGGCCCGGCACGTCACTGCCCGGCCCCGCCCGGCCGACGTCAGTCGCCGGAGCCGAAGGCTGCCCGACCGCCCCGGTGTCCGTCGGTTCGCACCCCGCGATGCCGACGACCGTCACGGTCGCGGCCGCCGCGACCGCGGCCCGCACACCTCCGGTCCATCCCCTGCCGGCCATGATTCCCCCTGGTGGTTCCGAGGGGGACCTCGTTTCGGCCGCCCCTGCCACCCGGGGCACACCGTGGGCACGCTCCCGCGTTCCCGGGGTGACATCCCTGTGACAGCGCCGGACCGCTCCCGGTACGAGGCTTGACACAAAGAGGTGCTCTGACAGCGTGTAAGTCTCGTCTCACCTGCGCGAAAGCGCCCCCGCCCGACTCTCCCCGCGCCGGGCCCGGCCTTATTGTCTAGAACGTCAACGCCCTCGATGCGCGAGTGCCCCCGCCTAAGGAGCCCTTCATGACCGCGCCCGTCGTCCACTCGCTGCGCGAGCAGATCCGCGAGCACATCGTGGAGGGGATCGTCAGCGGGCGCTGGAAGCCGGGCGAGCGGATCGTGGAGCGGCGGATCGCCACCGAGCTGGAGGTCAGCCAGACGCCCGTCCGGGAGGCCCTGCGCGAGCTGGAGTCCCTGCGCCTGATCGAGTCGGCCCCCAACAAGGGCGTACGCGTACGGAACCTGACCGCGGCCGACCTGGAGGAGAGCTACCCCGTACGGGCCGGCCTGGAGGCCATCGCGGCCGAGCTGGCGGCCGACCGGCTCGCCGCCGACTGCTCGTCCCTGGAGCCGCACGTCGCCGCCCTGTACGAGGCCGACCGCAAGGCCGACGGCACCGGCCAGGTCCGCCACACGGTGGCCTTCCACCGCGAGCTGGTGCGCGCCGCGGGCAACTCCGTACTGCTGCACACCTGGGAGGGCCTGGGCATCGAGGTCTTCACGGCGCTGTCGATCCGCTGGCTGGGCACGGTCCAGCAGTCGTACGCGGAGGAGCACGAGGCGCTGGTTGAGGCGTTCCGGCGCCGGGACCCGCTGATCGCGGAGCTGGTGAAGGCGCATGTCCTGGGGTGCGCGCCGCGGACCGGCAGCGAGCCGGAGTAGCTCCGCCCGGTGCTCGACACCGGAGCGGTACCCCGCTCAGACGTACCCCCTCAGACGCGCTCCGACCTGCGAAAACGAGGCACCGGGTGCCTACCCCCAAGGCACCGCGTGCCTATTTTCTCGTAATCAAGAGGTTTTGCCCTTCAACCCTTTGATCGATCATCGATCAGGGAGTTACAGTCTCGTCGGGCTTTCACCAGAGCCCGCCGCCCTGTCCTGCCAAAGACCAAGGGCAACCCCCGAGAACCCCTTACCGATGAGGGAACCCCCCTCCGCATCCGGAAGGCGGCGCAATGACCGACCCCACCGCAATCCAGCCGAGCGAGCTCGACCAGCTCCCGGACCGCGACCCGGAGGAGACCGCCGAATGGCAGGCCTCCCTGGACGCCGTCACCAAGGCGGCCGGGCCGCACCGTGCCGCGTACCTGATGCGCCGCACCCTGGAACGCGCCGAGGGCAACGGCCTCGCGCTGCCCAAGCTGCTTGAGACCGACTACGTCAACACCATCCCGACCGCCGCCGAGCCCACCGTGGACGGCGACGAGGAGATGGAGCGGCGGATCACCGCGTGGAACCGCTGGAACGCGGCCGCGATGGTGAGCCGGGGCAGCAAACACGGCGTCGGCGGCCACATCGCCACCTTCGCCTCCGCGGCCTGGCTCTACGAGACGGGCTTCAACCACTTCTTCAAGGGCAAGGAAGCCGACGGTTCCGGCGACCAGCTCTACATCCAGGGCCACGCCTCCCCCGGCATCTACGCCCGCGCCTTCCTGGACGGCCGCCTGACCGAGGCGCACCTGGACAACTTCCGCCAGGAGGCGGGCGGCAACGGCCTCCCGTCCTACCCCCACCCCCGCCGCCTCCCGTGGCTCTGGGAGTTCCCCACCGTCTCGATGGGCCTCGGCCCGCTCTCCGCCATCTACCAGGCGCGCTTCAACCGCTACCTCACCAGCCGCGGCATCAAGGACGTCTCGCAGTCCCACGTGTGGGCGTTCCTCGGCGACGGCGAGATGGACGAGCCCGAGTCGACGGCGGCACTCGCACTGGCCTCGCGCGAGCAGCTCGACAACCTGACCTTCGTCATCAACTGCAACCTGCAGCGCCTCGACGGCCCGGTCCGCGCGAACTTCAAGATCGTGCAGGAGCTGGAGGCCCAGTTCCGCGGCGCGGGCTGGAACGTCATCAAGAGCCTCTGGGGCTCGGCCTGGGACGAGCTGTTCCAGCTGGACACCACCGGCGCCCTGGTCCGCCGCCTGCGCGAGGTACCGGACGCGCAGGTGCAGACCTACCAGACCCGCGACGCCGCCTACATCCGCCAGGACTTCTTCGGCGCGGACCCGGCGCTCGTCGAGATGGCCAAGCTGCTGTCCGACGACAAGATCCTGGAGTGCTTCCACCTCTCCCGCGGCGGCCACGAGGCGCGCAAGGTGTACGCGGCCTACAAGGCGGCGGTCGAGCACAAGGGCGCGCCCACGGTGATCCTGGCCCAGACGGTCAAGGGCTTCACGCTCGGCCAGGGCTTCGCGTCCAAGAACGCCAACCACCAGATGAAGAAGCTGTCGACGGACGAGTTCAAGCAGATGCGTGACCTGCTCGAACTCCCCATCTCCGACAGCCGGTTCGTGGACGGCATGGCCCCTTACGGCCACCCGGGCGCCGACGCCCCCGAGGTCCGCTACCTCCAGGAGCGCCGCGCGGCCCTGGGCGGCCCGGCCCCGGCCCGCCGCACCCACGCACTGGCGCCCCTGCCGGCCGCGGCGGACAAGACGTTCGCGGCCTTCGACAAGGGCTCGGGCTCCCAGAACGTGGCCACGACCATGGCCTTCGTACGCCTGGTCAAGGACCTGGTCCGCGACAAGACGTCCGGCAGGCGCTGGGTGCCGATCGTGCCCGACGAGGCACGCACCTTCGGCATGGAATCGCTCTTCCCCTCCCTCGGCATCTACTCGCCCAAGGGCCAGACGTACGAGCCGGTCGACCGTGACCAGCTGATGTACTACAAGGAGGCCAAGGACGGCCAGATCCTCAACGAGGGGATCACCGAGGCCGGTTCCATGGCGGACTTCATCGCCGCGTCCACCGCGTACAGCACGCACGGCGAACCGATGATCCCCTTCTACATCTTCTACTCGATGTTCGGCTGGCAGCGCACGGCCGACCAGATGTGGCAGCTCGGCGACCAGCTCGGCCGCGGCTTCCTGATCGGCGCCACGGCGGGCCGTACGACGCTGACGGGCGAGGGTCTCCAGCACGCGGACGGCCACTCGCCGGTCATCGCGGCGACGAACCCCGCGGCCCTCAGCTACGACCCGGCGTTCGCGTACGAGGTCGCGGCGATCGTGAAGGACGGCCTGCGCCGCATGTACGGCGAGGCGGCGCCCGGCGAGGACCAGAACGTCTTCTACTACCTCACCGTCTACAACGAGCCGATCCCGCAGCCCGCCAAACCGGCCGGGCCCGGCATCGACGAGGGCATCGTCAAGGGCCTCTACCGCTTCAACACGGCGGAGTCCGCGGGGCTCAACGTCAACGCCGCCAACGCCGCGCGCATCCAGCTGCTCGGCTCCGGCACGGCGATCCACTGGGTCCTCGACGCGCAGAAGCTGCTCGCCGAGGAGTGGGGTGTGGCCGCCGACATCTGGTCCGCCACGTCCTGGACCGAGCTGCGTCGTGACGCGCTGGAGGCCGACGCGGCGCTGCTGCGCGGCGAGGACGGTGTCCCGTACATCCGTCAGGCCCTGCACGGGGCCGAGGGGCCGGTCCTCGCCGTCTCCGACTACATGCGGCAGGTTCCGGACCAGATCGCGCAGTGGGTCGAGCAGGACTACTCCTCGCTCGGTGCGGACGGGTTCGGTCTTTCCGACACCCGTGAGGCGGCTCGCCGTCACTTCGGTGTGGACGCGCAGTCCATCGTCGTCGCCGCCCTCGCCCAGCTTGCCCGGCGCGGTGAGGTCCCGGCCTCGGCGGTCAAGGAAGCCCGGGAACGGTACGGTCTCTGACCCCCGCTCCCCCCGAAGGGACCCGTCGCCTTCCGGCCGACGCGTCCCTTCGGGCATTTCCCTTTCCCCCACCCCACCCCTTCCCGAAACTGGCGGCTCCGCCCCCAGGCCCCCCGTCCGGTTGTTCGTGCACCGCGGGCCGGTGGGGGCTTGTCGCGCAGTTCCCCGCGCCCCTGAAGGGGCGCAGCCCCCACTCGCTCGCAGTCGGCCTTCCTGCGTGAGGGGTCGTGTCGGGGTGTCCGATCGCCGCGGCAACATGCCTGAGGCTGGATATCCCAGAGCGGCGATCGGATACCCCGTCGCGGCACCGACCCCACCACCCACCACCCCAGGGGCGCGAGGAACTGCGCGACCAGCCCCCACCGAACCCGCA